>NZ_JAHVCI010000020.1:0-69511 GCF_019265565.1 Cellulomonas sp. PS-H5 | reverse complement strand
GGCGGCCCGCGGCGGCGGACGACCGGCGGGTCGGGAGCGCGTCGGCGGGGACCGGCGTGGTGTCGGAGGGGGCGTCGGCGGGGGCGACGGCGTCGGCCGCGTCGGCAGGCGCCGCTGCGTCGGCGCGGACGGCGTCCGCGGGAGCGCGGTCGGCCGCCGGGGTCACGGCGATCACCGCGACCGGGGTCGCGGCGTCGGCGGGACCGTCCTGCGCGGGCCCGGCGGCGCGGCGGCCGCGGGCCCGGCGGGTCGCCGCGACGGCCGGGGCGCCGGCTGCGGAGGGGGTGCCGTCGGCGGGGCGGGTGGTCTCGGAGGGGGCGCTGGTGTCGTGGAGGGAGGACGTCACGGGCGGGGGTGCTGCACCTTCGATCGGGGACGGGGCGGTCGACGCGCCGGGCTCCGCGGGGGCGGGCTGGCGTGCGTCGGTCCGGCCGGTGGGCACGACCGCGCCCACCTCCCCGGGGAAGGCGGGCGTGGGTGTCGTCGCGGTGGCCGGTGCCGCGGGGTCGCGCTCGACGCGCGGGGCTGCGTGCCTGCCGCGGGACGAGCTCCGCGCGGCGGGCATGCGTTCACTCACGGTCGACGAGGTTAGGCAGCGGACCTCGGGGTCCTTCAAGGGCCCGGCGACCGATCCGCGAAGATGCCGTGACGATCCGGCGGGCGATCTTCACGAGATCCCCACATGCCTCGGGTGCCGGCGGCCGTCGCGTGCCGCCCGGCGGGCGCGGCGGCGGTGCCACTGCCTCGGTGACCCGTATCACCCATGCTAGCGACGCCTGTGCAAGCGCTGGAAGGCCAATGTGTGGCGAAACCGTGACGAATCGCCCAGAAGTTTGTAGCGTGAGGCCGCAGTCACCGTCGTGCATGACGCCATGTCATGCCGCGGTGCACCTCTGCATCCTGCCCGACGAACGGATTCCCATGACGCGTCGCTCGCTCCGTGCCTCGTTGACCGTCCTGGCGCTGGCCGCCACCACCACGCTCGGGGGCACCGCCGCCTCCGCCGCGGGGCCGGGCGCCGCGTCGCCACCGCTCCCGCTCGACCCCGGCCTGGCCGCGGGCGCGGGAGACCCAGTCGCGTCGGACGACGTGCTCGCCGGCACGGAGGACAAGGTCTCCTCCGGCCTCGCCGACGCCGAGGGCACCGTCACCGCGTTCGTGCAGCTGGACGCCCCCTCGGGCCTCGACGTCGCGGAGGACGGCGGCGACGCGGCCGCGGTCCAGGCCGCGACGGCGCAGGTCGAGCAGGTCGCCGAGGCCGTCGTGCCCGCCGAGTCCGACCCGGCCGCCCGCACCGCCGCGGTCGCGCCCGAGCGGATCGCCACCCTGTCCAACCTGGTCGCCGGCACGCTCGTCACGGGCGACGCCGCGCAGGTCCGGGACCTGGCCGCCTCCGACGACGTCGTCGCGGTGTACCGGGTGACCACCAAGACCGCCGACAACTCCTCCACGGACGCCTTCACCCGCGCGCTGCAGGTGTGGCAGGACACCGGCCAGACCGGCGAGGGCGTCCGGATCGGCGTCATCGACACCGGCCTGGACTACACGCACGCCGACTTCGGCGGCCCCGGCACGGTCGAGGCCTACCAGCAGGCGTACGGCGAGGACGGCACGCAGCCGGTCCCCGACGGCCTGTTCGACCCGGCCAAGTACCTGGGCGGCTACGACTTCGCCGGCCCGCTGTACGACGCGGACCCGAACTCCGAGCTGCCGGGCGCCACGCTGACGCCGACGCCGGACGACAACCCGATCGACAGCCTGTACACGTCGGACAACTCCGGCCACGGCACGCACGTCGCCGGCACCGCCGCCGGCTACGGCGTGCAGCCGGACGGCACGACCTTCACCGGCGACTACGCCACGCTCACCGACCTGTCCGACTGGCAGGTCGGCCCGGGCTCGGCGCCCGGCGCGGGGATCTACGCCCTCAAGGTGTTCGGCGACATCGGCGGGTCCACCGACCTCACCGGCCTCGCCCTCGACTGGGCGGCCGACCCCGACGGCGACGGCAACTTCGGCGACCACCTCGACGTGGTCAACCTGTCGCTCGGCGCCTCCGCGACCCCGTCCGACGACCCGGACAACCTGCTCATCGACCGGCTGTCCGACCTCGGCACCCTCGCGGTGCTGTCCGCGGGCAACTCGTCCGACATCACGGACGTCGGCGGTTCGCCCGGCTCGGCGGCCTCCGGCCTGACCGTCGCGAACTCCGTCGGCAGCCCGCAGACCTACGACGGCGTCGAGGTCACCGCGGCGCCCGACCCCGCCGCCGTCGGCACCTGGGCCGCGCAGAACTCCATCTCCTACGCCGGGACCGAGGACGTCACCGCCCCGGTCGTCTACCTGGGCGACGGCGTGGACGGCTGCACCCCGCTGACGGACCGCGCGGCGGAGATCACCGGGAACATCGTCTACCTGTGGTGGGACGACGACGACGCGACCCGCGCCTGCGGCTCCGTCGCCCGGTGGAACAACGCCGAGGCCGCCGGCGCGGTCGGCGTGCTGATCGGCACGGAGTCGACCGTGTTCTCCGCGGGCATCTCCGGCAACGCGACCATCCCGGGCGCGCAGCTCACCGCGTCGTCCACCGACGCGCTGCTCCCGTCGATCCAGGCCGGCGGCGTCGTCGCGCACATCGGCCCGTCGCTCGCGGCCTCGGTCACGTCCGACGAGATCGGCGACGCCCTCAACCCGGGCTCGTCCCGCGGCGCGCACGGCTCGCTCGGCATCATCAAGCCCGATGTCGCGGCGCCCGGCACGCTGATCTTCTCGGCGGCCTCCGGCACCGGCGCCGACGCGCAGTCGCTGTCCGGCACCTCGATGTCCTCGCCGCACGTGGCCGGCATCGCGGCGCTGGTCCGGGCGACCCAGCCCGGCTGGACGCCCGCGCAGGTCAAGGCCGCGGTGATGAACACCGCCACGCACGACGTGTGGACCGGCGCGAACCAGTCCGGCACGGCCTACGGCCCGCAGCGGGTCGGTTCCGGCCGGGTCGACGCGCGCGCCGCGGTCGCCGACACGGTGCTCGCCTACGGCTCGGAGGACCCGGACCAGGTGTCGGTGACCTTCGGCGTCGTCGACGTGGGCGCCGAGCCCGTCACGCTCAAGAAGACCGTCACGGTGCAGAACACCGGCACTGAGCCGGTCAGCTACGACACCGCCTTCGCCGCGGCCACCACCACCGGCGGCGCGACGATCACCACCTCCCCCGCGACGCTGACGGTGCCCGCCGGCCAGCAGGGGCTGGTCACGCTGACCCTCACCGCCGACCCGGCGACCCTGGAGCGGGAGATCGACCCGACGCAGGCGACCACCCAGGGCGGTGTGCCGCGCGAGTACGTGGCGTCCCTGTCCGGCCGGCTCGTCCTGACCTCGGGCGACGCCGAGCTCCGGGTGCCGGTGCAGGCCGCGCCGCGGCTCGTCTCCGAGCTGACGGCCGACCCGGTGTCCTTCGCCGACGCCGGTGCCGGCACCGCCGCGCTGACCCTCTCGGGCCGGGGCGTCGACTCGGGCGGCTGGACCTCGCTGGTCGCGCCCCTCACGCTGGGGGCCACCAGCCCGAAGCTCGAGGACGTGCCCGGCTTCGTCACCTCGGACTCCGCGGTGGCCTCCGGCGACCTGCGCTGGGTCGGCTGGACCTCCACCGCGCCGCAGCAGGCGGCCGCGGGCGGGGACCCGGCCGAGGGCTACCTCGGCGTCGGCATCGCGGTGGACGGCGACTGGGCGACGCTCGGCCAGGCCGTGCTCCCCGTCGTCGACTGGGACGTCGACCGGGACGGCACGACCGAGGCCCAGACCGTCGTGCAGAAGCTGAGCGACGCCGCCGACGTCACGGTGGCCGCGACCTTCGACTACGACACCGGCGAGGTGCTCGACGTCCAGGGCGTGAACGGCGCGTTCGGCGACGTGGACACCACGGTGTTCGACAACTCGGTGCTGGTCGCGCCGGTCGGGATCGCCGCGCTCGGCCTCGAGCCCGGGGCCACCCCGGCCGTCACGGTCTGGACGTCGTCGGACTACGCGGCCGACCCGAGCGGCCAGGTCGACGCGGCCGAGCCGTTCACGGTGGACCCGTTCGACCCGCCGTACTGGTTCGACGGCGGCGTGACCGACGCCCTGTGGTTCGCGGCGTCCGACGCCACCGAGCTCACGGTGCACCGGTCGGCGACGACGGCCGCCCCGGCGGACCAGCTGCTGGTGCTGCACAGCCACAACGCCGACCCGACGACCCGGGCCCAGGTGCTCGACGTCGCCGTGCCGGAGGCCGTGGCCACGACGACCACGCTGGAGGTCACCGGGCCGGCGAAGGTCGGCAAGGACCTGACGCTGACCGCCACCGTGTCCCCCGCCGAGGCCACCGGCACCGTGTCGTTCCGCGCGGACGGCACGGAGGTCGCGACGGCCCCGGTCTCCGGCGGGACCGCCACGGCGACCGTCCGGCTCGGCGGCGGGGCGCACGCGCTGACGGCGGTGTTCACGCCGGACACCGCGGCGTTCGCGGGGTCGGAGTCGGCGGCGGTGACGGTCGACGTGAAGAAGGCGGGCTCGACCACGAAGGTCACGCTGTCGCAGAACTCGGGCCGGTACGGCTCCGAGGTCAGCGCGACGGTGACCGTCACCGGCCAGGGCGCCGTCCCGGCCGGCACCGTGGAGATCCGCGAGCGCGGCACGGTCCTGGCCACCGGCGAGCTCGCGGCCGGCGAGGGGAACCAGGCGACCGCCACGATCGACCTGCCCCGCGACCTGAAGTCGGGGTCGCACACCCTCACCGCGGTGTACACGGGCAGCGCGGACGTCGACGGCTCGCAGACCCAGCGCTCCTACCGGGTGCTGGCGACCGTCCCGACGATCAGCCTGGACACGCCGTCGTGGACCGTCTCCCGGGGCGCCACGCCCGCGGTGACCGTCACGGTCGCGGGCCCCGAGGGCGCCCCGGCCGCCGGCGGCAAGGTGACGGTCCTGGCGGGCATCAAGCCCGTCGCCACCGTCGCGCTGACCGACGGCTCCGCCACGGTCACGCTGCCGGCCGTCAGCCGGACCACCACGGTGACCGCGCTGTACACCGGCGACGGCGGCTACACCCCGACGCTCACGATCGGGGTGCTGAAGGTGCGCTGAGACGCGCCCGTCGCGCCCGGACCGGGCGCGACGGGTCGGCGCGCGGGGCGCGCGGCGGCGGTGCGGACGCGGGGGTCGTCCGCTCCCTGGGGCGCCGCAGCCCGGCGCGGGAGGGCGGTGCGGACGGGCCGGGGGGATCCAGGGCCGGCCGCACCGCGAGGGGGGTCACCGGGGGGCGGTGACCCCCTTCTCGTGCGCCCGGGGCGACGCAGCACGCGGCCTACGCTTCCCTGCCCGCCCACCGACGATCGCGTGCGGCCGCGCAGGAAACCGTAGGTGGAGCGGCAGGCCCGCGCGTCAGCGGTTGGCCAGGGCCGTCAGGACCCGGCGGACGCTCGACTCCAGGCCCCAGCGGGCCGTGAGGTCGACCAGGGCCGCGCCGTCGACGGGCTCCCGCGGCAGCGCGAACGCGTCCGGACCCGCGGGCGGCGCGCCGTCCGCCAGCCGCACCGGCGCGTCCGCCGCGACGCGCACGACCCCGGGCGCCACCGCCAGGTAGTCGTCGGCGGCGACGAGCCGCTGCCGCTGGGTCGCGGTCAGCCCGCGGTCGCCGGCGTCGCGCGCGGCCAGCAGCCCCGGCAGGTCGTCGTACTTCGCGAGCATCGCGGCGGCGGTCTTCTCCCCGATGCCGGCCACGCCGGGCAGGCCGTCGCTCGGGTCGCCGCGCAGCACCGCCATGTCGGCGTAGGCGCTCCCCGACGCCACGGCGTACTTCTCCCGTAGCCGCGCGGCGTCGACGACCTCGATGTCCTTGATCCCGCGGATCGTGTAGAGCACCCGCACGGGCGCCTCGTCGTCGACCAGCTGGAACAGGTCCCGGTCGCCCGTCACGACGAGCACCGGCGACCGCTCCCCCGCCGGCCGCGCGACCTCCCGCGCGGTGAGGGTGCCGATCACGTCGTCGGCCTCGTAGCCCTCGGCGCCCGCGCGGGCGATGCCGAGCGCGGCCAGCACCTCGGCGATGACCGGCACCTGCGGCGCCAGCGCGTCCGGGACCTCCTCGGCCACCGCCACGCCGTCGGACGACGCGGCCGCCGCGGCCTCGGCTCCGCCGACCGCGCGGTGCGCCTTGTACGACGGGATGGCCGCGACCCGGAACGCCGGTCGCCAGTCCTCGTCCCAGCAGGCCACGAGCCGGTCGGGCCGGTGGTCGGTGACCAGCCGGGCGATCATGTCGAGCAGGCCGCGCACCGCGTTCACCGGGGTGCCGTCGGGCGCCTTCACCGAGTCGGGGACGCCGTAGAACGCCCGGAAGTACAGGGACGCGGAGTCGAGCAGCATCAGCGCGTGACGGTCGGCCATGCCCCGAGTGTGGCAGGCGCGGCCGCGTCTCGGCGGGCGCTAGCCTCGCGCCATGACGGGAGCGGGCTGGGAGCACACCGACGCCTGGATCCTCGCGGCGATCGGCGCGGGCACCCGGCACGACGAGCTGAGCGCCCTCGTCGGCGCCGCGGACCACTACGCGCACGACATCCCGTCCGAGGCCGACCTGAGCCGGTCCGTCGGCCGGCTGCTGGCGTCGGGGCTGCTCGCCGAGGCCGACCGCACGTGGGAGCCGACCCCAGCCGGCCGGGCGCTCTGGGAGCGCAGCACCGGGTCCGGCTACGACCGCGTCGTCTCGCTCCACGAGGCCCTGACGTCGGTCCCGCTCGTCGAGGGCCGGTGGGAGGTCCCGTCCGGCGCCCTCGACCTCGCGTACCACCGGCACGCGCACCCCTTCACCTGGCGGCTGCCGCGGCGCCGGCCCCGCTACTCGAGCCGCGGCCGGCACTGAGCGCCTCGCGGCAGCGCGCCGCGGTGAGCGCGCGGGATCAGGCCGAGGCCCGCTCCACCAGCGACGTCGGCAGCGTGATCCGGGCGGGCTCCGCCCCTTCGACGACCTCGAGCAGCAGCCGCACCATCTCGGACGCGATGCGCTCGAACGGCTGCCGCATCGTGGTCAGCCCCGGCTCCAGCGTCGCGGCGAGCCCCGAGTCGTCGAAGCCGCCGACCGCGACGTCGCCCGGCACGGACCGCCCGGCCTCGCGGAGCGCGACGAGCGCCCCAGCGGCCATGAGGTCGGAGGCCACGAACACGGCGTCCAGGTCGGGCCGGCGCTCGAGCAGCTCGCGCATGGCCGCCTGACCGGAGGCGCGCGTGTAGTCGCCGTGCGCGACCAGGTCGTCGTCGTACGCCTCCCCGAGCGCGGACCGGTACCCCGCGAGGCGCCGGAACCCGCCCGGCGTGTCCATCGGCCCGGTGATCGTCGCGACCCGGGTCCGGCCGCGGGACAGCAGGTGCTCGGTCATCCGGCGCGCGCCGCCCGCGTCGTCCGCGGACACCCAGCCGATCCGGTCCTCGTACCCCAGCGGCTCGCCGCAGGCGATCGTCGGGACGCCCTGGCGCAGCAGCTCGCCGACGACCGGGTTCCCCCGGTGCGACGAGATGAGCAGCACACCGTCGACGTGCCCGGCGGCGACGTAGTCGGTGATCCGCCGCCGTTCCTGCTGGCTGCCGGCGACCATGAGCAGCAGCGGCATCTCCCGCGCGGCCAGCGCCTCGGCGGCCGCGCGGAGCAGGATCGAGAACGTCGGGTCCTCGAACAGCAGGTGCTGCGGCTCGGTCAGCAGGAACGCCACCGAGTTGGACCGGCCGGTGACGAGGCTGCGCGCGTGCTGGTTCGCGGAGTACCCGGTCGAGCGGATGGCCTCCTGCACCGCCGCGAGCGCCTCGGGCGACACCCAGTGCCCGCCGTTGAGCACCCGGGACACGGTCCCGCGGGAGACGCCGGCGGCCGCGGCGACGTCGCGGATCGTCGGGCGTCGGCGCGCGGTCGTGTCCACGACCCCTGACCTTACGGGCACGTCAGCCCTTCACGGAGCCGGCGGACAGGCCGCCGACGATGTACCGCTGCAGCGACAGGAACAGCGCGAGCACCGGGATCGAGCCGATGACCGCGCCGGCCGCGAACAGCCCCCACCGCGAGGTCAGCTGGTTGGACACCCACTGGTACATCCCGACCGCCAGCGTCCAGTTCTCCTCGCTCGTCAGCACGATGCGCGCCAGGATGAAGTCGCCGAACGCGGAGATGAACGCGAGCAGCGCCACGACGGCGAGGATCGGCGTCACGAGCGGCATGATCAGCCGCCAGTAGATCTGCGAGTGCGTCGCGCCGTCGATGCGCGCGGCCTCGTCGATCTCCCGCGGCACGGAGTTGAAGAACCCGTACATGAGGAACGTGTTGGCCCCGAGCGCGCCGCCCAGGTAGACGCAGATCAGCGCGACCCGCGAGTTCACACCCAGCGCGGGGATCACGTTCCCCAGCGAGATCAGCAGCAGGAACACGGCCACGAACGCCACGGTCTGCGGGAACATCTGGATGATCAGCAGGGAGGTGAGCGACGCGCGCCGCCCCTGGAACCGGAACCGGGAGAATGCGTAGGCCGCGGCGGCGCCCATGAGCACCGCGCCGAACGAGGCGACGCCGCCGATCAGCAGGGTGTTGCCGACCCAGGTCCAGTACAGGGTGTCACCGAGCGCGACGAAGTTGTCCAGGCCGATGGTCCGGAACAGCGAGCTCGACCCGGCGAGCGAGCCGGAGGGGTCGAGCGCTGCGGACAGCGCGTAGACCAGCGGGAAGACCGCGTAGAACACGATGACGAGTCCGACGGGGTACTTCCAGCCGATCTCCGCCCACCACCGCGCGCGGCGGGCGCGGGTCGGGCGGCCGGCGGCCGGGGCGGCGGTCCGCTGCGCGGGGTTCGCGAGAGCCATCTCAGATCTCCTCGAGCTTGCGGGTCCGGCGGAACGCCAGGCCGGAGACGACGCCGATCACGACGAACACCACGATGGACAGGGCGCTGGCGAGGCCGTAGTCGGCCCGGCCGCCCGAGACCCCGGAGATCTGGTAGATCGCGGAGATCAGGATGTCGGTCGACCCCATCGGTGTGCTGGCGCCGGGGAAGGCCGGTCCGCCGCCGGTGAGCATGTAGATGATCGTGAAGTTGTTGAAGTTGAAGGCGAACGACGCGATCGCCAGCGGGGCGGTCGACACGAGCAGCATCGGCAGCGTGATCGACCGGAACTGCCGCCAGCGCCCGGCGCCGTCGACCCGCGCGGCCTCCATGACGTCGCCCGGCAGCGCCTGCAGCGCGCCCGTGGTGACCAGGAACCAGTACGGGTAGCTGAGCCAGAGGTTGACCCAGAGGATCGCGGCCTTCGCCAGCCACGGGTCGGAGAGCCAGCCGATGTCCGCGCCGAAGAAGAACCAGTCGTTGACGACGCCGAACTCGGAGTTGAGCATGCCGCGCCACAGCAGGGCGGACATGAACGCCGGGAACGCGTACGGGAGGATGAACAGCGTCCGCAGCACCTTGCGGCCGCGGATGCGCGGGTCGTTGTAGATCAGCGCGAACAGCAGGCCGAGCCCGAAGCTCGTGAGCACCGTGAGGATCGCGAACGCGAACGTCCACACGGCCACCTTGAGCAGCGGCCCCGCGTAGCTCGCGTCGGTGAAGGCCCGGACGAAGTTGTCGAACCCGACGTTGACGTACCAGCCGGCGGCCAGCCGCTCGCCGTCCTCCGTGACGAACTGCCCGCGGTCGCTCGGGCTGTAGACGGCGCCGGTCTCGGTGTTGGTGATCGTCTGCGCGTCGGGGTCCCACACCAGCCGCGAGGTGTAGACCGCGGCGGTCGAGCCCTCGCGGGTGCGCAGCGAGCCGTCCTCGGCGTCGTCGGACACCGGGACACGCAGGGCGACGACCTCGGCCTGCAGGTCGGCGTCGGAGTAGAGCTGGGCCCGCGGCACGACCTCCCAGCCGGGCACCGCGACCGGCGTGCCGCGGTCGTCGACCTGCGCGCCGCCGACCGCGTCCAGCGGCTCCTCGGCGGTGCCGACCCGGACGGTGCCGTCGTCGTTGACCGCGAACCCGAGCGCGTCACCGTCCCGCACGACCGCGAGCGGGTACTCCGGCGAGCCCTCCACCTGGCGCTCGTCCTGGATCAGGGCGGCGTCGACGGCCTGCTGCATGCTGCCCAGGTGGCCGGTGCCGTAGTTGGTGAAGGCGACGTAGCCCGTGTAGAGGAGCGTGAACATCTGGAACACGGCCAGGAACACCAGGCCGGGGAACAGGTACTTCAGCGGCAGGGCGCGGCGGGCGAAGTAGATCCAGTCGGCCGCGGCGAGCAGCACGACCAGCGCGGCGAGCACCACCCAGGCACCCGCCCGGTACGCGGAGAGGATGGCGAGCACGCCGCCCGCGTTGACCACCATCATCAGCAGGAGCTTCACGGCGAAGCCCCAGCCGAGCCCGCGCCAGGCGCGGGCGTGCGACTCGCGGGGCTCCGGGGAGCCCGGCTCGCCGGACCGGTCGGGCGGGGTCCCGGGCGGGTGCTCGGCGGTGCTCGTGCCGACGGACATCGTTGCTCCTCGTGCGGGTGGTGGCGGGCGCGGGACCCGGGGGGCGGGCGCGCGGCCCGGGGTGGTGCCGGTGGTGCGGGCGGGGCGCGCACGCCCCGCCCGCACCCGGGGCGTCAGCCGATCGCGGACTCGACGCTGGTGACCATGGAGGTCCAGGTGCTGTCGGGGTCCTGGCCGGTGATCAGCGCGATCTGCGCGGCGTTCCAGAAGTCCCAGACGGCGCCCATCTCGGGGATGTTCGGCATCGGCACGCCGTTCTGCGCCGACGCGAGGAAGCCGGCGATGACCGGGTCGTCGCTGACCTGCTCGGCCACGGCGGTGAGCGCCGGGATGCGCGGGTCGGCGTCGTACAGCGCCTGCTGCGCCTCGTCGGTCGCGACGTAGTTCGCCAGGAAGTCGTTCGCGAGCAGCGCGTTCGACGACTGCGCCGACAGGTAGAAGCCCTGCACACCCACGAACGGCGCCGCGGTGCCGCCGCCGGCCGACGGGATCGGGCTGACGGCGACCTCGACGCCCGCGTCCTGGTACGTGGGGATGGTCCACGGGCCCTGGATGATGAACGGCGACTGCCCGGTCGCGAACAGCTCGTTGCCGATGTCGTAGTCGACGGTGTCGGTGAAGTAGCCGGTGCCGGCCGAGCCGTTCTCGTGGATCCACCGGGCGTAGGCCAGGCCGGCGTCGCCGCCCATGCCGACCTCGGAGGTGTAGGAGCCGTCCTCGTCCTGGACGAACACGGGGGCGCCGAACGACGTCTGGAAGGCGTACGAGGTGTACATGTCGCCCTCGGCGCCGTTCGTGTAGAGGATGAACGGCCGGTCGGCGAAGCCGGCGTCGGTCGCCATCTGGATCATCTCGTCGAACGTCTGCGGGGCGGTGTCGCCCACCAGCGCGGTGTTCTGGATCAGCGCGACGGACTCCTGCGCGTACGGCAGCGCGTACAGCTGGCCGTCGTACGTGAAGGCGTCGAGCGTGACCTGCTCGAAGTCGTCGGCGCGGGAGCCGAGGCTGATCGTGTCGACCACGCCGGACTCGACGAACTCGCCCAGCCAGTCGTGCGCGCCGACGGTGATGTCCGGGCCCTCGCCCGTGGGGACCTGGGCGAGGAAGTCGGCCCGGAGGTCCTCGAAGTTCTTCTGCACGACCGTGACGGTCGCGCCGCTGTCCGCCTCGAAGTCCGCGGCGGCGTTCTTGATCGCCTCGGCGCGCTCGGCGTCCGACCAGATCACGAGCTCGCCGCCCGAGCCGGCTGCGGGTGCGCCGCTGTCGGCCGTCGTGGCGGGGGCGGGGTCGCCGCTGCACGCGGCGAGGAGGGCCACGGTCGCCGCTGCGGCGACGCCGGCTGCGAAGTGCCTGCGCATGTGTCGTCCTTTCCGGGAGGGCCGCCGCTCGCGCGTCGATCGCGTCCTTGCGACCCGTGGTGGGTGCGGGGCGCTCGGTGCGCCGCCGCGGTACGGAGCTGCCGTCCGCCCCGGCCGCCGGAGGGGGTCCGGCGGGGCGGGCGGCAGCCGCGGTCGTGCGGTCAGCGACCACCCCCCTGCGGGCGCGCGGCGGTGCGCAGCACCGCCACCTCGCCCGCGCCGACCTCGTACGACTCCCCGGCGTCGGTGCCGGAGAGCAGCTCGGTGCCGGGGACCGCGAGGGTGACCGGCTCGTCGCGGTGGTTCACCGCGACCACGTAGTCGTGCGCCTCGCCGCGCCGGACCGTGACCTCGACGCCCTCGGGCAGCCCCGGCGGCGTGACCCCGGCGTCCGCGTACACCGCCGCGAGCACGGGGGCGAGCGCGTCGACGCCCAGCTTCGTGCTCACGTACCAGCCGGCGCCCGCGCCGTGCGCGTGCCGGGTGATCGCGGGCAGGCCGTCCGCCGGGCCGCCGCGGTAGGTCCCGCGGACCTCGGCGCCGTCCAGCGCCAGGTGCTCGCTCCACGCCGCGGTCGGGATCGTCGTGCCGTCCAGGTCGACCGCGACCTCGTGCTGCGGGCGGACCGGCAGGAACTCCTCGACGGTCAGGCCGAGCGCGGTGCGCAGCGGCGCGCCGAAGCCGCCCTCGTGCACCGCGTCGTGCTCGTCGACGACGCCCGCGAAGCAGGACACCAGGAGCGTGCCGCCCTGGGCGACGTAGTCGGCGAGGTTCTTCCCGGCCGCCTGGGTCACCAGGTACGAGGACGGCGCGACGACCAGGCGGTAGCCGGACAGGTCGTCCTCGGGGTGCGCGAAGTCGACGGTCACGCCGTCCCGCCACAGCCGCTCGTAGTAGGCGCGGACCCGCTCGCGGAAGCCGAGCTCGTCCGAAGGCCGCCACTCGAGGTCCTGCGCCCAGAGCGACTCCCAGTCGTAGAGCACGGCGACGTCGGCCTGCACCCGCGAGCCGCGGACCTCGTCGAGCCGGCCGAGCTTCGCGCCCAGGTCGACGACCTCGCGGAACACCCGGGACCCGGTGCCGGCGTGCGGCAGCATCGCCGAGTGGAACTTCTCCGCGCCGGAGCGGGAGGCACGCCACTGGAAGAACAGGATGCCGTCGGCGCCGCGCCCCAGGTGGGTGAACGCGTTGCGGTGCATCTCCCCGGGGCGCTTGGCGATGTTGTGGCCCTGCCAGTTCACCGCCGACGTCGAGTGCTCCATGAGGATCCACGGCTTGCCGCGCGCGACGGACCGGGTCAGGTCCGCGGACAGGGCCAGGCCGACGTGCGCGTCCTCGTCCGGGGACCACAGGTAGTGGTCGTCGGACACGACGTCGACCTCGCGGGCCCAGCGCCACAGGTCGGTGTTGTACGACTGGTGCGCCATGAAGTTCGTGGTCACCGGCTGGGCGGCGTGGGCGCGGATCGCGTCCCGCTCGGCGCGGAAGCACGCGCGCAGCTGCTCGTCGGTGAACCGCGCGAAGTCGAGCCGCTGCGCGGGGTTCGGGGTGGAGGCGGTCGCGGCCGGCGCGCCGACGTGCTCCCACTCCCCGTACACCTGGCCCCAGAACGCGGTGCCCCACGCGGCGTTCAGCCCGTCGAGGGTGCCGTAGCGCGCGCGCAGCCAGTCGCGGAACGCCGCGACCGACGCCGGGGAGAAGTCCTCGCCGACCGGGGCGCCGTACTCGTTGTGGACGTGCCACATCACGACGGCCGGGTGGTCGGCGTACCGGCGGGCGAGCTCACCCGCGATCCGCGTCGCCGCCGCGCGGTACTCCGGCGACGACGGCGAGGCCATGCCGCGCGAGCCCGGGCCGAGCGCGGTGCCGTCGCGGGTCACGACGCGCGAGTCCGGGTAGGTCGCGTAGAACCAGGCCGGCGGCGCGGCGGTCGGGGTGCCGAGGTCGACGGCGATGCCGTTCGCGTGCAGCAGGTCGAGCACGTCGTCGAGCCAGGCGAAGTCGTACTCCCCCTCGCGCGGCTCGAGCAGCGCCCAGGAGAAGATGCCGACGCTCACCAGGGTGACCCCGGCCTCGCGCATCAGCGCGACGTCCTCGTCCCAGACGTGGCGCGGCCACTGCTCCGGGTTGTAGTCGCCGCCGTAGGAGATCCCCCGCGTCGGCCAGCCGAACTCCGTCATCCCGCTCCTGCTCCCTCACCTCGCTGTGCACGGTCACAGTAGGCAGACGCGTGGTCTGAAGCCCAGCCCGGCCTGGACTCCGTTACGCAACTGTGACCGTGCACGGGCCAGGCATCCCGCTGCGCGACGCGGCCGCCCGCGCGCGGCGCCCGGGCCCGCCCCCGCCGCTGCCGCTGCCGCCGCGCTAGCGTGCCCGGCATGGAGGTCGCCGTCGTCGTCACCGCCCACGACCAGCGCGAGCAGGTCGCCGAGGCCGTCGCCTCGGTCCGCGCGCAGACCGCGCCGTGCGCCGAGCTCGTGGTGGTCGACGACGGATCGACGGACGCCGCGTCGCTGGCCGTGCTCGACCGGCTGCGCGCCGACGGCGTCCGGGTGCTCCGCCAGGACAACGCGGGGGTGGGCGCGGCGCGGAACGCCGGGATCGCGGCGACGCAGGCGCCGCTGGTGCTGGTGCTCGACGGCGACGACCGGGTGGCACCGCCGTTCCTGGCGCGCGTCGCGCCGCTGCTCGCCGACCCCGACGTGGTCGCGGCGTCGTCCTGGCTGGCGCTGTTCGGGGTGGCGTCGGGGGTGGTGCGACCGGACGGCGGGACGCTCGTCGACTTCCTGCACCGGAACGCCTGCCCGGGGTCCGCGGTGCTGCGGCGCGCGGCGTGGGACCGGGCCGGCGGGTACGACGAGGCGATGCGCTCCGGGTTCGAGGACTGGGACCTGTACCTGGGGATGCTCGCGGGCGGCGGGCGGGTCGCGATCGCGCCGGAGCCGCTCCTGGGGTACCGGACCGCGCCCGCGTCCGCGAACGTGCGGAGCATGACCCGGCGGCTCGCGCTGTTCCGCGGGATCGTCGACAAGCACCGCGCGGCCTACGTGGCGCACCTGGCCGACGTGCTGGTCGCGCAGGAGGCGACCGCGGTGCGCCGGCTCGGCGACTGGGAGTCGCTGGTGGCGGCGGACCCGGCGCTGCCGCTGGTGGAGCCCACGTTCGGCGACGGCGGCATGGCGGCGCACGTCCGCGTGGCGACGGCCCGCGAGGCCCCCGCCGAGCGAGTACCCGACGCGTCGAGCGAGTAGGCGGCGACTGCTCGCTCGACGCGTCGGTTGCCCTCTCGGCGGACGAGTCAGCGGCGCGTGTGCGCAGCCAAGGTCGCCAGGGTGAGGGCCACCGCGTCCTCGGCGAACGCGCCTCGGTAGTCCGGGCCCCGCTGCGCCGCCCAGGCGCGCCACGCGGCGCCGCCCCAGGTGCCCGCGGTCGAGAACAGCGCCGCCGTCGCCGCCGGCAGGACGACCGAGCGGCCCCGCTGCCGGGCCAGCGCCACGCCGCCGAGCGCCGCCGCCACCGCCCGGCTCTGCGGGCCGGGCGGGTTCAACCGGCTCGGGGTGCTCGGGAGCTTGTCGCCGGTGAGCTCGACGAGGACGCCGAGCCGGGCGCCCAGGCGCTTGAGCCCCCCGGTCGCGGGGTCGGCCAGCGTCGGTGCCGCGAGCGCCAGCGACGCCCGGCTGCCCGCGGCGACGCCGAGCACGGCGCTGCGCAGCAGCAGCCCGGCGGCGGTCCCGCGGCGGCGGGGCAGCGCGAGCGCGACGGTCGGGTCACCGGGCACGGGGCCCGGGCCGGCGCGGTGGGGGGTGCGGTGCACGGTGCGGTCGTGTCGTCGTCCCATCCACCGACGGTCCCGTGCCCCGCGCCGGTCGGCAACCGCACGGCCGGGTCCGATGTGCCGGCGCCCGGACGCACCGCGGGCGGGGAGCCGTCCCTCCCGGCTCCCCGCCCGCGTCAGGGCTGCAGCGCCCCCTGCGCGCCCGGCCGCCCTCCGCGGCCGGGCGCGTCGCCGGTCACCCGGCGAGATCGAGCGAGCCCTCGTCGACGGCGATGACGCTCCAGGTCGAGCCGTCGGCGTCGGAGAGCTCGTAGGCCGGCACCAGCAGCGCCGCGCCGTCGGCGCCGGACACCTGGGTCACGCCGAGCCGGGCCCCGGTGATCGTGACCTGCTGCACCGACCACGGGATCGCCGAGCCGGGCGTGGCGGTCGGCGGGACCGTCGGGTCGGTGGACGACGACGCGTCGCCCGCGGCGGCGCCGTCCGTGGCCTCCGCCCGCGCCAGCGGCATGACGCCGCCCGAGCCGGAGCCGAACCGCGGGTCGTTCAGCCGCTCCACCGCGGTCGCCGCGCCGACGACCGGGTACTCCCCCAGGTCGACGAGCGGGGCCAGCGACCCGTAGAGCGACTGCACCCCGTCGGCGACCAGCGTCACCGACCAGGTCAGGCCCGTCTGCTGCCCGTCGAGCACCTGGTAGGCCGTGACCGACGACGAGCGGGCGTCGCCGGTGTCGACGACCTCGTACTGGTAGCCGTCCGGGTCGACGCCGAGGGAGCCGAGCAGATCCCGCACGGCCGAGGTCGCGGCGTCGCCCGCCGGGGCCGGGCCGCCCGTCGGCTCGCAGGACGGGCCGACGACCGTCGGGAGCGCCGGGTCGACGAGCGCCGGGTCCAGGGTCCCGGGCTCCGGGGACGACTCGCCGGCGGCGAGGCCCTCGGACGTCGCCCCCGCCGAGCCGTCCGACGTCGCCGCGCCGTCCGGCTGGTCCGGCGCCGACGCGGTGCACGACCACGGGTCGCGCGTCGGGTCGAAGTAGCTCACGCCCGCGGTGCCGTCGGGCTGCAGGGACACGGTCGGCCCCGAGCCGTCCTGCGGGCCGACCGTCCACGCGCCGTACTGCTGCACCGGGTCGCCGGCGACACCCAGGACGCCGGCGACGCGCGCCGCGGTCTCCGCGGAGAACACCGACGCGGCGTCGAAGGCCCACGCGTGGCCGGAGCCCGCGTCGTCGGCGAGCCCCGAGGCGGTGAACACCGCCCGGCCGCCGAACCAGGGCGCGATCCGCAGGTCCGCGGTGTCGGCGGCCCCCGACATCGCCGTCGCCGCCTCCGGGCCGGCGCCCTGCAGGGTGATCGGCGCGTCGGCCGTGACCGCGTCCCCGTCGCCGCCGGTCGCACCGACGGCGTAGCCGCCCGCACCCGCGACGACGGCGGCCGCCGCGGCCACCGCGGCGACCTGCAGCCACCGGGAACGGCGGCGCGGGGCGAGCTCGACGACGGTGTCGCCGTCGGGGCCGGAGGCGGGGTCGACCGTCGTCGCGTCGGCCGCGGTCCGGCGCGCGACCTCGGCCCGCAGCGCCGCCGTGTCCAGGGGGGCGTCCGCGGCGGGGTCGGCGGCACGCAGCCGCGCCAGGGCCTCGTCCTCCGCGCGGGCCGCGGCGTCGGCCGGGTCCGGGTGCTGGTCGCGGTGCTCGTCCACGGTGGTCTCCTCGGGTCCGTGCGCCCTCCGCCGGTGCGGCGCGGGGCGCGTCCACCCCCTCTGTGTCGCCGGCCCGGCGGGCCTTGCACGGGCGGCGCCGGCGGACCCACGCGCGCGCGGGCGGTCAGTCCGCCGCCCACGCCTCCCGGAGTCGCGAGCGGGCGCGGGACAGGGCGGCGTCCGCCCCGCCGCGGGACAACCCGAGCACGAGCGCGAGGTCGTCGCCCGTCAGGCCCTCCCAGGCGGTGAGCAGCAGCACCTGGCGGTCCCGGGCGCTGAGCCGGGCGAGCGCCTCGCGCACCCGCTCGTCGCGCACGGCCAGGACCGCGGGGTCGTCCGGGTCGGGCTCGTCGGGCACGGTCTCCACCGGTACCGGGCGGCCCTTGCGGCGGTGGTTGGCGAGGACGAAGCCCGCCGTCCGGTAGAGCCACGGCAGCTCGTGGCCGTCCGGCACCTCCGCGCGCCGGCGCCAGGCGACGGTCAGCACGTCCGCCGCGAGGTCCTCGGCGTCGTCCGCCGCACCGCGGCGCAGGAGGTACCGGTGCACCGCCGTCGCGTGCCGGCTGAACAGGTCCTCGAACCACGGCTCGTCGCGCGGCCCGGTCGCGGCGGGGGACGGCGCGGGCGCGTCCGTCCCGGCGACGTCGTCCGACCCCTCGGCGGCGTCCGTCCCGGCGGCCGGCTGCTGAGCGCTGTGCACGCGTTCCCCTCGCGTCGGTGGCGAGGCGCGCGCGTCGGCGCGCGCCTGTGCCACCACTGTGTCGCGTCGGGGCCGGTTCTTGCACCCGCCTCGCGAACGCTCTCGGGTCAGCGGTCCGCGGGCCCCACCGGCGAGACGCCGAGCTCGTGCACGAGCAGCAGGAACGCCCGCCCGTACGGCGTCCCGGCGGTCTCCGCCCGCACCCGGTCCCAGTCGATCTGCTCGCGCAGCGCCCGGACCATCGCGATCATCCGCGTGAAGTCGCAGTAGTGCTCCCCGAGCACCCGCATCTTCGCCGAGATGATGTCGGTGGCGTCGAGCACCGGCATCCGGACCGCCAGCACCTCCATGACGTCCGAGCGCGCGAGCATCTCCCGCGTGATCGGCTCGCCGACCATCCGGAACAGGATGTCGACCAGCGCCCCGTGGTGGAACGCCTTGAACAGCCAGTTCTCGGGCGGGTCCTGCACGTCGAGGCCGGCGGCGGCGAGCGCGGCCCGCGCCTGCGGCACGTCCTCCTCCGAGATGGCGAAGTCCGCGTCGTGGTCGGGCTCCGGCGCACCGCGGGCCCAGGCGGCGTACCCGCCGACCAGGGCGAACGGGATCCCCGCCTCCTCCAGCGCGACGGCCGCCATCCGGAGGGCGTCCTGCAGCGCGGTGCGCGGGTCGGGCGGGTCCGCGGCGCCGGGTCCCACCTCGGCACCCACGGCGGCTGCGGTCGCGGCGTCGGAGGTCATGCCCCCGGAGTCTGCACGACGACGCGCGCGTCCGCAGGGCGACGGGAAGAATCGCCGACGTGCGACTCGCGACGTTCAACATCCTGCACGGGCGGAGCCTGACCGACGGCAAGGTGGACCTGGACAGGTTCGCCTCGGCCGTCCGGGGGCTCGACGCCGAGGTCCTGGCGCTCCAGGAGGTCGACCGCGACCAGCCACGGTCGCACGGCGCCGACCTGACGGCCGTCGCGGCGGAGGCGATGGGCGCGCAGGCGCACCGGTTCGTCGCGACGCTGCACGGCCACCCCGGCACCTGGACCGCCGCCACCGGCGAGGACCAGCCGGCGATCGCCGCCTACGGCATCGCGCTGCTCAGCCGGCACCCGGTCAGCGCCTGGCGGGTGCTGACGCTGCCGACGCTCCGCCGCCGGGTGCCGATGGTGCACCGCGGGAACCGGCGGCCTTCGCTGGTGCAGGACGAGCAGCGGGCCGCGCTCGCCGCGGTCGTCGAGACCCCGGACGGCCCGATCACCGTCGTCGCGACCCACCTGACGTTCATCACCGCGTGGAACGTCGTCCAGCTGCGGCACCTCGTGCGGGCGTGCCGGGGCCTGCCGAGGCCGCTGGCCGTCACGGGCGACCTCAACCTCGAGGGCGCGACGCCGGCGCGGGTGTCGGGGTGGCGGTCCGTCGGGCGGGTGAACACGTTCCCCGTCGAGGTCCCGGACCGGCAGATCGACCACGTGCTGCTCGACGGGCCGGTCGTGCCGTCGAGCGAGCCGGTCGCCGTCGACACCGGCATGTCGGACCACCGCGCGCTGGTCGTGGACCTGGCGCTCGGCGGGGGTCGCGCGGGCTGACCGGGGCGCACCCGTCCCGGGCGCGCCGCCGCGGGGGCGCCGGGGGTCGGTCCGCCTCGGGGTCAGTCGGCCTCGGGGTCAGTCGGCCTCGGGGTCGACCAGGAACCAGACGGTCTTGCCGTCGGCGCCGTGCTCGTCGACGCCCCAGGTGCGGGACAGCGCCTCGACCAGCGCCATGCCACGGCCGCTGACCGCGGTCGGCGCGGGGTGCTGCACCTGCGGGCGCGCGGGGCTCTCGTCCGTCACCGCCACGCGCACGCCACGGTGGTCGATCCGCACGGCCACGCGGACGCGCCCGTGCTCGGGCCCGTGCACGACGGCGTTCGCCACGACCTCGCCGGTCAGCAGCTCGATCACCTGGTTCGCCGACCCCGACACACCCGACGCGGCCACCCGGTGCATGATCCAGTGCCGCGCCGCGCGCGGGGCCGACCGACGGGCGTCCAGGACCAGCTCGTCGTGCTCCGCGCGCGCGTCAGCACGCCTCGCACCCGGCGCCGAACGAAGGTCCCTGACGTCACCCACCCGCCTACTGTGCCCGACGCGGCGCGTGTCCGCTGACCGAACGACACGCCGGGTAGGGGTTCCCCCACCCCCGCGGGGGTGCCCGTCGGGGGTCGTCGGTCGTACTGTCGCAGGGCACGGCGGGCGCCCGACGGGTCTTCCGGGGGCGGCACCGACGGCCCGAGCCGCAGGGAGGTGACGTGCCCGCCGACGCCCCCGACCGCGCGCCCGCGGGCCTGGTGCTGCGCTCCCCCGCCGGCCGGGGGACGCTGCTCGCGACGGTCCTCGGGTCCGCGCTCGTCTTCCTCGACGGCACCGTCGTCGGGATCGCCCTGCCCGCCATCGCCGACGAGCTGGGCGCCACGACCGCCGGGCTGCAGTGGACGGTGAACGGCTACGCGCTCACCCTCGCGGCGCTCCTTCTGCTCGGCGGGTCGCTCGGCGACCGGTTCGGCCGACGGCGCGTGTTCCTCATCGGCACCGTCGCGTTCGCCGCCGCCTCGGTGCTCTGCGCCGTCGCCCCGACCGTCGGGCTGCTGGTCGCGGCGCGCGCGCTGCAGGGCGTCGGCGGCGCGCTGCTCACCCCGGGGTCGCTGGCGATCCTCCAGGCCACGTTCGTGGCCGGCGACCGGGCGAAGGCCATCGGCGCGTGGTCGGGGCTGAGCGGGGCCGCCGGGGCGGTGGCGCCCTTCCTCGGCGGCTGGATCGTCGAGCAGGTCGGCTGGCGCTGGGTGTTCGGCATCAACATCCCGCTCGCGGCGCTCGTGGTCGTCGTGGCCGTGCGGTTCGTCCCCGAGTCCGCGGATCCCGAGGCCTCCGGGCGGCTCGACGTCCTGGGCACCGTGCTCGCGGGGATCGGGCTAGGCGCCCTGACCTGGTCGCTCACGGCGTGGTCCGAGGCGGGGACACCGACCGGGCCGGTGCTGGCCGTGGGCGGGGCCGGGGTGCTCGCACTGGCCGGGTTCCTCGTCGCCGAGGCACGCTCCGACCACCCGGCGCTGCCGCTGCGGCTGTTCCGCTGGCGGCCGTTCGCCGCGGTGAACCTCGCGACCCTGCTGGTCTACGCCGCGCTCACCGGCATCTTCTTCTTCCTCCCGGTCACGCTGCAGGTGGTGACGGGCTGGTCGCCGCTGGCCGCCGGCATCGCGTCGCTGCCGGTCACCCTCCTCATGCTGCTGCTGTCGGCGCAGGGCGGAGCCCTCGGCGCCCGGATCGGCCCGCGGATCCCGATGACGGTGGGGCCGCTCCTCGCCGGCGCCGGGGCCGTCCTGCTCGGCGGCATCGGGCGGGACGCGCACTACCTGCTCGACGTGCTGCCGGGCGTCCTGCTGGTCGGTGTGGGCCTCGTGCTCACCGTGGCGCCCCTCACCGCCACCGCGCTCGCCGCGGCGCCCGACCACCTGGCCGGGGTGGCGTCCGCGACCAACAACGCCGTCGCGCGCGTGGCAGGGCTGCTCGCCGTCGCGGTGCTGCCCCTGGTGGCGGGGGTCGGCGCGGGGCTGTCCGACCCGGACGTGCTCGCCGACGCGCACCCCGTGGCGATGCTGGCGTGCGCCGGGCTCATGGCGGCGGGGGCGGTGGTGTCGGCGATCGCGATCCCGGGATCCGCGGCGGAGGTGGCGCCGCCGGTGTCGACGGGGACGGATGCGGCGACGGGGACGGCGAAGGCGGCGGGGACTGCGGCAGGGGACGCGGCAGGGGCGGCGGCGGCGGACGGGGCGGGGACGGCGCCGGGGGACGCGGCGCGGACGGAGAAGGCGCGAACGACGGGTTCGGAGGAGCCGCCGAGCGCGCCCGCGGGGCCTGTCGGCGGAGAGGCCCGCGGCTGACCGCTCGGTACGGCGGTGGCGCGCTCGGGCGCGGGCGTCGTGCGGGCGCCGAGTCGTCCACAGGTGCGGTGGCCGTGCGTCGTCCCCAGGGCGGGTGTCGGCCGCCGGGGTCGTGTCGGTGGCCGTCGGTAGTGTCGTTCCATGGCAGCTGACCTGCAGGAACACCCCGACGGCGACCCGATCGCCGACGCGGTGCTGCCGGTCTACGGGCCCGACGGGACCTGCCTGACGGACTTCGGCCCGGACCCTGTCATCGCCGCAGGTGGAGCGCCGCGCACGAGCGAGCAGCGGCAGATCGAGGCGATCCGTTCCTGCCCGCCCGGACCCGAGCTGGATGCCTGGTTGCGGGGTCTGGACCCGAGCGTGCTGTCCTCGACGATCGTGGTCGAGGTGATCGCCGCGCAGACCCGGATCGAGTCCTACCAGCACGCCCGGACCCTCGGCCTGATCGCCGAGCTGGCCTCCCGGGAGGAGATGAGCCCGGAGTGGTCGCCGCTGGCCGGTGCGCCTCCGACGCACGCGTGCGTGGCCGGCGACGAGCTGGCGATGCGGCTGGGCTGGCCGCGGGTCACGGCGACGAAGACCGTGCACCGGGCCCTCGTGCTCGACGGGATGCTCGGCGCCACCCGCGAGGCGTTGGAGGTCGGGCACCTCGACCCCGCCAAGGCCCAGGTCCTGACCGCCGAGCTGGCGGACCTGTCGTTCCAGGTCGCGCACGCCGTCGAGGACGCGGTGCTGCCGGACGCCGACCAGTGCTCGGTCGCCGAGCTCCGGCAGCGGGTGGCGCGGGAGATCCGGCTGGTCGACCCCGAGGGCGCCGCGAGTCGCCGGGAGCGCGCCCGGTGCACGAGGAGGGTCTCCCACCCGCGCCCGCAGCCGGACGGCATGGCCTCCATGTGGCTGGTCCTGGACGCGGCGGACGCGCTGCGCGTCGACGGGGTCCTGACCCACGCCGCGAAGACCGCCAAGGCCCTCGGCGACGACCGCACCCTGGATCAGCTGCGCGCCGACGGGCTGCGGGACCTGATCGTGGGCGATGTGCCGGAGTCCGATGGTCCGGCGTTCGAGGTCCACCTGTCCCCGGCGCTGCCGGTCCCGTCGGAGCCGAAGCGGTCGTGGAACGGGGAGACCTTCACCGACCGGGACGGCGTGGTGCTCACCCGCCCGGTCGAGCCGATCCCGATCGCCACCCTCACCCCGCTCGGCGACACCGCCACCGACTCCACCACCGATGCAGTCGCCGGCGCGGGCCGCCCTGCCTCGCCGTCCGGAGCGCCCGACGCATCAACCAGGACCGCGTCCCGGACCGACACGGCAGCCCAGACCGGCACAGACGTCGAGCCCGGCGCCGGCGTGGCGATCGACACCGGCACAGTCATCGACGCCGGGGTGGAGACCGACCCCCCGACCAGGACCAGCCACGTCGCCACCGCGTCGAGCGCACCGTCCGAGGCCACGTCGTCGGGCGCACCGTCCGGAGCCAGCGCGCCCGCCGTCGCGGTCACCGCGCCCTCGCTCGTGCCGAGCGCCGCCGCCACCTCACCCGCGCCCGCGCGTCGCGGCTGCACCCGCTGCTCCGGCCGTCCGGGCGCCGAGGTCCGCATCACCATCCCCGCCTCCACCCTGCTCGGCCTGGACGACCAGCCCGCGCACCTCGACGGCCACGGCCCCATCGACGCCGTCCAAGCAAGAGCCCTGGCGATCGGCGGGGTCTGGCAGCGCGTCGTCACCGACCCGCTCACCGACCGGGTCCTGGACGTCGGCCGCGAGCGATATCGACCACCCGCCGTGCTCGCACAACTCGTCCGCGTCCGAGACAAGACGTGCGCCGCACCCGGCTGCGTGGCCCCGGCGTGCGCGTGCGAGCTGGACCACACCCAGGAGTTCCACCCTCAACCCGGTGGCGATCCCGACGCGCCCCTGGGCGGAACCGACGCCGACAACCTGGGCCCCCTGTGCCACCGGCACCACCGCCTCAAGACCGACGGCGGCTTCCGGCTGCGGCAGATCGAACCCGGGCTCTACGAGTGGATCACCCCCACGGGGCACCGCTACCTCACCCGGCCGGGCACCGGGCAGAGCCACGACGCCACCGCCGATCCCCACGACGCGCCACCCCCGTTCTGATCCGGGTGCCCGCGCGCGGCTCGGGCCAGGACCCCCAGGGATCGAGCGCAGAGGTCACCGCCACGGCCCGTGTCGGTGCCGTCGGGCACCATGTCCCCCATGCCCGACTACGTCGCCCACCTCACCGTTCCCGACGTGCCCGACGACGAGACCCGCGCCGGCATGGCCGACGCCCTCGGCGCGCTGCGCGACGACGCCCCGGACGGGTTCGCCGGCGGGCGGGTGACATTCGACCTGCGGGGCGAGGCCCCGGACCTCGAGACGGCGGTTCGTGCCGCGAACACGCACGCAGCCGAGATCCTCGACGACCTCGCGTGGGAGGTCGAGGTCGAGGTCCTGGGCTGACGCCCTCGCCGTACCGCCGCGCCCCTCGCCGCGCAGCCGCGCGGCGCCGCGCAGGCTCAGTCCGCCAGGTTGTCGCTGAGGATGTCGAGCACCCGGTCGTGCGTCGCCTGCGCGACCGCCCCGGACCGCGCCGCCACGACCCCCACCAGCGACTCCACGAGCACGGCCAGCGCGATCCGCGAGGTCCGCTCGAGCTCGTGCTGGAAGGTGGTGGCGGCGGGCGCGACGACGAGCTCCACGTCGGCCAGCTCGCCCAGCGGCGACCCGCGGAACGACGTCACGGCGACGACGGCGGCACCCCCCTGCCGCGCCGCCCGCGCGACCTTGAGCGTCGCCTCGCTGGCGCCGGACCCGCTGAGCACCACGCAGCCGTCCCCGGGCGCGAGCCCGCGCGCGGCGATCTGCTGCCCGATGGAGTCGGCGACGAAGTCCGCGGGTCGCCCGACGGCGGTGAGCCGCATGGCCATGTCGGTGGCGAGCGGCGCGGACAGGCCGTTGGCCAGGACGAGCAGCCGCCGGGACCCGGTGAGCACACCGACGGCGCGCTCGACGGTGTCCTCGTCGAGGACCGCCGTCACCTGCGGCAGGGCAGCCGCGAGCGCCGCGATGTCCGCTCGTAGCCGGCCGAGGGCGCTCGATCCGTAGTCGACCTCCTCGTCCCGGTGGGCGAGCTCGGCCGCGAGCGCCACGCGCAGCTGCGGGTAGCCCTTGTAGCCGATGGCCTGGCACGCGCGGACGACGGTCGACCGCCCGACGCCGACGCGGTCGGCGACCTCCTGGGCGGTGCTCTCCACGACCCGCTCGGGCTGGTGCAGCACCTCCTCGAGGACCCGGCGCTCGCTGGCGAGCACGCTGGGCAGCGCGGTGGCGATCCGCACCGTGGGGTGCGCGACGACGTCAGGGCTGGACGGCACGGGCACGGGCTCCCTCCATGATCCGGCGGCGCAGGGCCCCGGACGCGGCGTCGATCGCCACCGTGACGACCACGACCACGATGAGCAGCACGCCGACCGTCGACCACTGCCGGTACTGCGTGTAGGAGGTGAGCATGTCACCGATGCCGCCGACGCCGATGAGGCCGAGCACGGCGGACGAGCGGACGTTGATCTCGAACCGGTAGAGCCAGAAGGACCCGAACGCGGGCAGCACCTCGGGCCAGACGCCCCAGCGGAGCACGTGGGCGCCGGATCCGCCGGCGGCGCGGACCGCCTCGACGGGGCCGCGGCCGATGCCCTCGATCGCCTCGTAGCCCCACTTGCCGAGGGTGCCGACGCCGTTGACCGCGAGCGCCAGGGCGCCGGTCAGCGGGGTCAGGCCGGTGACCGACAGGATGACGATGGCGATGATGATCTCCGGCACCGCGCGGATCACCGCGAACACGAGCCGCAGCGCCCCGCGCACCGGTGCCGGGCCGTGGCCCCGGGCGGCGAGCAGGCTGAGCGGCGTGGCGATCAGGATGCCGAGCACCGTGCCGAGCCAGGCCATCGCGACGGACCGCCAGGTCTGCCACAGGGCCTCGGGCAGCGCCGACCAGTCGGGCGCGCTGAACATGAGCCACAGGTAGCGGACGACCTCGGACGGCAGGTCGGCGAGCCGGCCCCAGGAGATGTCGACCGACCAGAACGCGGCGACGACGACCACCACGACGGCCGCGGACAGCGCCCGGAGCGCGAGCCGGGACGGGCGCGGCGGTGGGACGACGGCGCCGGTCAGGGCACCCCGGACGCGACGGTCGGCGGCGGGCGCGGGCGCCGGGGCGGGGGCGGTCACAGCAGCCTCCGGCGGGCGGCGCTGCTGACGGCCTCGAGGACGAGCACCACGACGAGGATCTCCAGGATGATGAGCGAGAGCTGGTCGTACCGGTAGAACGACCGCACGGCGTCGATGAGCAGGCCCATGCCGCCCGCGCCGACCAGGCCGAGCACCGACGACGCGCGGACGTTGAGCTCCAGGACGTAGAGCAGCTGGTTCCAGAAGCCGGGCATCATGTCCGGCACCGCGACCGAGCGGTTCACCTGCAGCTGGGTGCCGCCCGCCGCGCGCGCCGCCTCGAGCGCGCCGGTGTCGGCGGCCTCCAGCTGCTCGGAGACGAGCTTGACGACGATGCCGACGTCGAACAGCACGAGGGCGAGGATGCCGGGCAGCGCGCCGACGCCCACCATGGCGACGAGCACGGACGCGTAGAGCAGGTCGGGCACGGCCCGCACGACGTTCAGCACGCCGCGGACGACGCCGCGCAGGACCGGGTGCGGGTTGGTGGTGCGGGCGGCCCACAGGCTGAGCGGCAGCGAGACGACGCCGGCGACCGCCGTGGCGATGACGGCCATCTGCAGCGTCTCGAGCAGCGGCTCGACGGTGCGCGGGAAGAACGACCAGTCCGGCTGGAGCAGCGCGACGATCTTGTCCGCGCCGTTCCGCCAGTTCCGGGCGAGCGCGCCGAGGTCGACCTCGACGCCGATCCCGGGGGCGAGCGTGAGCGCGGTGACGGCGAGCACTCCCGCCCAGCCGGCGGCGGCCTTCCACCGCCCAGCGGGGCGCCGGGGCGGCACGAGGGCGGGGCGCGCGGGGCGGACCCCGGCCGGCGCGGCGACGTCGGCGGCGCTCACGAGCCGAGCACGTCGTCGGGGCGGATCGACCGGCCGTAGATGTCCTCGAACACCCGGTCGCTGGCGTCGGCGGCGGGGCCGTCGTAGACGACCTGCCCGGCCCGCAGCCCGATCAGCCGCGTCCCGTACTCGCGGGCGAGGTCGAGCAGGTGCAGGTTCACGACGACGGTGATGCCGAGCTCGCGGTTGACCCGGCGCAGGTCCGCCATGACGCCGTGCGCGGTGGGCGGGTCGAGGCTGGCGACCGGCTCGTCGGCGAGGACGGCGCGCGGCTGCTGGGCCAGGGCCCGGGCGATCGCGACGCGCTGCTGCTGGCCGCCGGACAGGTGCGATGCGCGGTGCCAGGCCCGGTCGAGCATGCCGACCCGGTCGAGCGCCTCGTACGCGACGGCCTTGTCCTGCGCGGTGTGCGCGCCGAGCAGCGTGCGCCAGGTCGGCGCGTGCGCGACCCGCCCGACGAGGACGTTCTGCAGCACGGTGGCGCGGCCGGCCAGGTTGAAGCTCTGGAAGATCATCCCGACCTCGCCGCGCAGCGCGCGCAGCGCCCGGCCGCGGGCCGCGGTGACGTCGTGGCCGCCGACCTCGACCCTGCCGGAGGTGACCGGCACCAGGCCGTTGAGCGTGCGGATCATCGACGACTTGCCGGAGCCGGACAGGCCGACGACGGCCACCATCTCTCCCGGCTCCAGGTCGAGCGAGACGCCGTCGAGGGCGGTCACGCCGTTCGGGTACCGCACGACGACGTCGCGCATCCGGACGGGCCACGGCGCGGGCACCGCAGCCGCGGCCGAGGCCACGGCAGCGGTGCCCGGAACGGCCCGGAGGCCTGCGCTCACTGCAGGCCGAGCTTCTCCGCCGCGCGGGCGACGACGTCGAGCGACGCCGGGTCGGCCGGGGCGAGCTTGGAGATCGAGTAGATGTCGGTGAGCACCTGCGAGCCCTCCTCGGTGTTCGAGAAGTCCTCGAGCGCCGTGGTGATGCGGTCCTGGAGCTCCGGCGACAGGGAGGACGCGAGCGCGACGCCGTCGTTCGGGATCTCCTCGGTCAGGGCGAACACGACGACCTTCTGGCCGACGTCCGGGGCGTCCTTGGCGACGATCGTGCGGGCGTCCCAGAACGAGAAGCCGACCTCGGCGTCGCCGTTGTAGACGGCCAGCACGGAGGCGTCGTTCGCGGTGACGGGCAGCTGCTCGATGTCGGCGTCGGTGTCGAGGCCGGCCTCCTGCAGCGCGAGGACGGGGTAGATGTAGCCGGCCGGGGAGGCCGGGCCGAGCAGTGCCACCTTCGCGCCCTCGACCTTCGTGATCGAGTCGAGCCCCGCGGGGCCCTGCAGCGCGTCGGCGCCGTTGCAGAACAGCATGCCGTCGCGCTCGACCGGCTCGTCCTCGCAGTACTTGTCCGGGTTGTTCGTCATGAACTGCGCCGGGTAGGAGATGTTGCCGTTGCGCTCGGTCTGCAGCACGACGCTGGCGTCGTACATGTCCGAGGCCTGCCAGAGCTGCAGCGACGGCAGGAAGCCGATCTGCGCCTGGTCGGCGCCCATCGCCTCGACGGCCGCCTGGTAGTCCTTCGACACGACGCCGGTGACCTCGATGCCGAGCTCCTCGGTGAGGTAGTCGGTCAGGGGCTTCGCGGTGTCGACGAGGCCGTCCTGGTCCTGCGAGGGGACCAGCGCGAGAGTGAGCGACGTGGGGTCGGCGGCGGTCTCGGCGGCGGACGGCGTGGCCTCGGCGTCGCCGGAGCAGGCCGACAGGGCGAGCGCGGCGACGGCCAGCAGGGCGGCGCCGGGCAGGACGTGCTTCGACATGGTCATCCTTCGGTCGTGACCCGGGCGGGGACCCGGGCGGGCTGGGGCTGGGACGGTGCGGTGCGCCCGTCCGCGCGGACCCACTCCCGGAGCGCCGGGTACAGCGCCGGCAGGTCGGGGACGGTCCACGTGGGGCGGGCCTCCGGCGGCGGGCGCCGGGAGATGAGGGCGGTCGCGTGACCGCGGGCGGCGACGGGCGCCAGGTCGTTGGCCCAGACGTCGCCGACGCTGAGCGCGCGCACCGGGCCGGCCGGGGCGACGCCGAGCCGGTCGAGCACCGCGGCCATGCCGGCGGGCTTGCCGACCTCGGTCAGCACGCCGTCGAGCAGGCCGGCCAGGCCGAGCGCGGCGAGCGTCTCGGGGAGCCGGATGGCGGGGGCGTTGGTGGCGAGGACGACGGTCGCCTCGGTCCGCACCTCGGCCAGCACCGCGGCCAGCCCGAGCGGCGCGGACACCGGGGCGTCGTCGGTGCCGAGCGCGTGCCGGCTCGCGAGGTAGGCGGCGGACAGCGCGAGCGGGCCGACGCCGTGCTTCTCCGCGAGCACGCGGACCAGGTCGTAGCCGTCGAGCGGCAGCAGGCCGTCGGCGGAGGCGCCGCGCGCGTCGGACCTCCCCGCGCCGCGGCCGGCGGGGACGGGGTCGCCGAGCCCCTCGACCGCGGCGGTCGCCTCGGCCAGGAACGCCCGCCGGGCGTCGGGGTCGAGGCTGGACGCCGCGGCGCGGGCGTAGGCGTGCACCGGCCCGTGCCCGACGGCGACGGTGCCGTCGAAGTCGAGCAGGAGGAGGGTGTCGGTACGGCTCACGGGTCGCCTGACGTGCGGGGGCGGATCGCCCGGTGGGTCACGCCCGTCTGGACGCACCGTCCACGCTAGGGGTGCGTTCTGGACGAGATGACCACGACCGCGTGAACAACGGCGAACGGCGGGTGAACACTCGTGGGGAGCGGGGACGTGCCGCCGCTCCGACCGCCGGCCGGGCGCACCGGCGGGGCTAGCGTGCGGCCGTGCCTCGCGACGCCCGCCCCTCCCCCGCGCCCTGCGGTCCCGCGCCGCTCGACGCCGTCGCGCTCCGCGCGCTCGACGCCGAGGCCCTGCGCGCCCTGGACGCCGCCGCCCGGGCCGCCGCCGACGACCCCGACGGCGCCCTGCACCTCTCGGGCCCCGTCGGCTGGCTCGCCGCGCAGGTCGACGCCGACCGCGAGCGCGGGACGTTCGGCCGCTGGGGGCGGTCCTCGGTGGTCGACGAGCTGACCGGCGCACCCGTCGTCCCCGGTCCGGTGCTCGCCTGGCTGCAGCGCCGAGCGGGTCTGCCGGTCGAGTTCCCCGGCGCGGACGCCGGCCTGGCGCACGTGTACGGCTACCTGCTCTCGACGGCCGCGACGCCGTTCGGGCTCAAGCGGGACCGGTGGACCGGCGGCGCGCTGGCGGGCGCGCTCGGGCTCGACCCGCGGCACCTGCTGCCGTGGCACCGGCCCGACGGGCGCACGCTGCTGGAGCGGGTCACCGACGCGGTGCTGCCGGTGCTGGCCGACCCGGACGCCGGCGCGCTCCTGGTCCGGGACGACGCCGTCCTGGGGACGGCCGACGCCCTGCGCACGGTGGTGGTCCGTGCGCAGGGCGTCGGGGGCGGGGCGCTGGTCTACGGGTGGGTCGGGCCGGGCGGCGTACGCCCGGTCACCGCGTTCCCCGTCGACGCGTCCCCGCGGTGGCTCCGCGAGACCGGGTCCCTCCCCCCGGTCCCGCGGTACAACGTGCTGGTGCCCTGATGGCCTGCCGTCAGCGCGGGCCGTCGGCGGGGTCGGCCGGCGGCTGCGGGGTCGTGGGCGGGGTCGTGGGCGGGGTCGTGGGCGGGGTCGTCGGCGTGGCCGGCGGCTGCTCGCCGTACGGGTACGGCTGCGCGTACGGCGCCTGCTGCGGCGCCGGGTAGCCCTGCGGGCGCGCACCGGGGAACGCCTGCGCGTACGCGCTCGGACCGTGCACCCGGGCGACCCAGTCCTCGCCCGGCATGAAGATCCACAGCAGCGGGTAGATCAGCAGCGGGCTCCCCGGCAGCACGATCAGCACGATCAGGAACAGCCACCGCATGGGCCAGGCGTCGATGCCGAACCGCCGCGCGAGGCCGGCGCAGACGCCGCCCAGGACCCGGCCGTCCAGCGGCCGGACCAGGCCGCTCCGCCACAGGGACTCGTAGATGCCGGTCATCGTGGTTCTCTCCCGTCGTGCTGCCGCGTGCGCCGCGGTGCTCCGCGACACCCCCTACGGTGCCGGTCCCGCTCGCGCGGCACATCCGGGACGGACCCTGGCCGGACCCTGAACCGCACCCTGACCGGCTCCGTGCCCGCCCCGGAGGCCGCGGAGGGTCAGGCCCGCCGCACCCGCACGCCCGCGCCCGTCACCTCGAACCGCACCGCCGACAGGTCGTCGACCACCAGGTCCGCCCCGCCGCCCGGCCCCTCGGCCTCGGTCGTGCGCAGCGCGAGCACGGCCGACCCCGCCGCGCGCCCGGACCGGACCCCGGACTCCGCGTCCTCGACCACCAGGCAGCGCCCGACGTCCGCACCGAGGCGGGCGGCGCCCGCGCGGTACGGCTCCGGGTCGGGCTTGCCGCGCTCGACGTCGTCGGCGGTGACGACAGTCGCCGGGGCCGGCAGCGCCACCGCCGCGATGCGCGCGGCGGCCAGGCGGGCGCCGCAGGAGGTCACCACCGCCGCGCGGCCGGCGGCGCCACCGGACGCGCCGAGCGCCGCGAGCGCCTCGACCGCGCCCGGCAGCACCTCGATGCCCTCGGTGTCCGACACCTCCAGCTCGACCACCCGGGCCAGGGCCGACGCCCGCTCCGCAGCGTCCCGGTCGGCGAGCAGCAGGTCGAGGATGTCCCGCGCCGGCACGCCGTGGTACCGGAACGGCGACAGGTCGTCGGTGGGCATCCCGTACTCGCCGGCGAGCCGCAGCCAGCACCGCTCGACCGAGCGCGTGGACGAGATGAGCGTGCCGTCCATGTCGAACAGGACGGCGTCGAACACCTCGTCGAGCACGTCGCGCGCGGGGGCGGGGCGGGGGTCGGTGGTGGCGGTCGTCATGCCCCGAGCCTCGCACGACCGGCCCGCCGGCGGGCGCCTCAGGCCCACCTCACCGGCCGCCTCAGCCCGCGGCCGGCCGCCTCAGGGGCGCCTCAGGCGCACGGCCGCATGATCCGGTCCCCCGGACTGGTCGGTCGACCGATCCGGCGCCCCCGACCTCAGCACCAGGGTGGTTCCTGCCGGGAGGGGCCCGGCACGCCACCGCCGGACCGGCGGGGCACGCACCACAGGGGAGACCGACATGGACACCATCTGGGGCCCGGCGCTCGACGCCGAGGTGGCCTACCGCCAGGAGGTCGTCCGCGCGGCCGTGCGCGGGTCCGACCTGGGCTGGCGCTGGCGGCGCGGACGTCGCTGATCCGCCGACGGCAGAAGGAGGGGACGCGTGTCGGTGGAGGCTGCCACCATCGACCTCATGAGCCGGTCGGTGGGACGTGCGCCCTTCGTCGCCCGCGACGAGGAGGTCGCGGCGCTGCTCGCGGCCGTCGAGCGCGCCGGCGCCGGCGAGCCGGGCCTGGTGCTGCTCGGCGCGGACGCGGGCGTCGGCAAGACCCGGCTGCTCACCCACACCGCCCGGCTCGCCACGGCCCGCGGCGCCACCGTCGTGATCAGCCACTGCGTCGACCTGGGCGAGATCGGCCTGCCGTACCTGCCGTTCGCGGACGCCCTGCACCAGGTCGTCGACGCGGACTGCCCCGGCGTCGCGGACGTCGTGGCCGCCCGGCCGGCGCTGCGCCGGCTGCTGCCGTCGGGGGCTGCGGGGTCGGCGGACCCGGTCCGCACGGGCGCCGACGAGCAGGCCGAGCGCCTGCAGCTGTTCGACGGCGTGGCCGCAGCGCTCGCCGCGGCGGGCTCGCCCGGGCGACCGCTCGTCCTGGTGCTCGAGGACCTGCACTGGGCCGACTCGTCCAGCCGCGACCTGCTGCGGTTCCTGGTGGCGCGGCTGCGCGCGGAGCCGGTGCTGCTCGTCGGCTCCTACCGCGCGGACGACCTGCACCGCCGGCACCCGCTGCGGCCGGTGCTGGCCGAGCTGGGGCGGCACCCGCGGGTCGAGCGGATCGACCTGCCGCCGTTCACCCCGGACGAGCTGCGCGCCTTCACCACGGGGCTCGCGGGGCAGCCCCTGCCCGAGGCCGCGCTGCGCCGCATCCAGCGCCGGTCGGAGGGCAACGCCTACTTCGCCGAGGAGCTGACCGAGGCCCGCGGCACCGACGCCGACCTCCCGGGCACGCTCGCCGACGTCCTCCGGGCCCGGCTGGAGTCGCTCGACCCGGACGTGCAGCGCCTGGTGCGGGCGGCGTCCGCCGCGGGCCGCCGGGTGGCCGAGCCGCTGCTGCGGGCGGTCGTCACGGGCACCTCGGACGACCCGGCCCGGCACGCGGCGTTCGACGCGGCGCTGCGGGACGCGGTCGCCCACCACGTGCTGGTCGGCGAGGACCGCCGGATCGCGTTCCGGCACGCGCTGCTGGCGGAGGCGGTGTACGCCGACCTGCTCCCGGGCGAGCAGGTCGCGCTGCACCGGGACTACCTGCTGGCCTCCGCGGCAGACCCGGCGCTCGCCACCCCGGCGGAGCGTGCGCACCACGCGCTGCTCTCCCACGACAACCGGCTCGCCCTGCTCGCGTCCCGGGACGCCGCGCGCGAGGCCGGCCGGGTGCTCGCGCCGGCGGAGGAGCTGCGGCACCTGGAGACCGTGCTCCGGCTGTGGCCGGGCGTGCCCACCGCCGCCGAGGACCTCGGGGAGGAGCGGGTCGACGTGCTGCTCGCGGCCGCGGCGGCCGGCGGCCGGGCCGGGCTCGGGGACCGCGCGGTGGCGATGGCGCGCGAGGCCGTCGCGGCGGTCGACCGCCCGGCGAGCGGCGCGGGCGACGACGCCGGGGCGCGCCGGGTCGCGGCGCTGCGCACCACGCTCGCCCGGCACCTCCTCGGGGCCGAGCGGGTCGACGAGGCGCTGCGCGAGACCGACCGCGCGCTCGAGGCGCTCGCCGACCTCGACGGCACCCCGGACGCGGCGCGGGCGTGGGCCCTCGCGACGCACGCCCGCGCGGCGCTCAACTCCGACCTGGACGACCAGGCCGAGGTCTCGGCCGCCGCCGCGGTGGACGAGGCGCGCGCCGCGGGCGCCGTGGACGCCGAGGCCGACGCGCTCATCTCGCTGGCCGTGCTCGTCGTCGACGACCGGGACCGCGCCGCCGACCTGCTCACCGTGGCCCTGCACCGCGCGCGGGACGCCGGCGACACCACCACCGAGCTGCGCTGCACCTACAACCTCGCCGCGAACCGGTACTACGCGGGCCGGTTGGACGAGGCCGCCGCGACCACCGCGGCCGGGCTGGAGCTCGCCGCGCGGTCCGGCCTGACCTGGAGCGCGTACGGCGTCGAGCTGCGGCTGTTCGCCGAGATCGTCCGGTACGCGCGCGGCGACCTCACGCCGCCGGCGCCCACCGCCGACCCCGGCCCGCCGCGCGCCGCGTCCGCCGTCGACGGGGTCCAGATGTACGCCGCCGTCGCGCGGGGCGACGCGGACGCGGCCGACCGCGGGCTGTCCCTGCTGCACGGCCAGCACGACGACACGATGATCACGCTCATCGCGGGCGGCTGCGCCGTCGACGCCCTCACCTGGGCCGGACGCCTGGACGAGGCCGTGGCCCTCGCGCACGAGCTCATCGACGAGATCAGCCGCGTGTGGTCCGACTACTTCCTCGGCGGTATCTGGCTGTCCGCGCTCGGCATCGCCGCGCTCGCCGACCAGGCCGCCGCCGACCGGCTCGCCGGCCGGGACCCCGCGCCGCGGCTCGACCTCGGCGCGCGGCTGCTCAACCGGGCGGTCGTCACCGCCGACCGCGGCCGGCCGCGCGGCGGGCAGCTCGGGCCGGAGGGCCGCGCGTGGCTGGCGCGGGCGCACGCCGAGCACGCCCGGCTGCTCGGCGTCGCGGACCCGGACGCGTGGGCCGCCGCCGTCGCCGAGTTCGACTACGGCTACCGGTACGAGCTCGCGCGCACCCGGTGGCGGCACGCGGAGGCGCTGCTCGGTGCCGGCGACCGCGCCGCGGCGGGCGACGCGGCCGCGGCGGCCCTCGCCGAGGCGCGGGCCATCGGCGCCGCTCCCCTGGTCACCGCCGTCACCGACCTCGCGCGCCGCGGTCGGCTCGACGTCCCGGGCGTCGTCGCCGGGGGCACCGACGTCCTCACGGGCCGGGAGTCCGAGGTGCTGGCGCTCGCCGCCGAGGGCCTGAGCAACCGCCAGATCGGCGAGCGGCTCTACATCAGCGGCAAGACCGTCTCCGTGCACATGTCCCGGGTGCTGGACAAGCTGGGCGCCGGCGGACGGGCCGAGGCGGTCGCGATCGCGCACCGCCGAGGGCTGCTCGGCGTCTGACCTGCGGGCCCGCGGACTCGTGACGCGGGTCACCCGGGTGAATCCCGGGCGACCCAGGTGCGTCCCAGGTTCCGGGCTTACCGTGGAGGCAGATCCCGCGGTCCGGACCATCGCCGCGGCGATGCGACGACCGGCCGCAGACGGCCGGCCGCACCTCCCCCCGGAACGGCACATGTCCACCCCTGAGAACCAGCCGCACCCCATCGTGCTCGTGCACGGCACCCGCACCTCGTCGAAGATCTGGGACGACCAGGTCCGCGCGCTCACCGAGGGCGGCCACCCGACGATCGCGATCGACCTGCCCGGCCACGGCAGCCGCGCGCACGAGCGCCTGACGTTCGAGGGCGGCCTCGACGCCATCGACGCCGCCGTGCGCGCCTGCGCCGAGCCGCCGCTCCTGGTCGGCCTGTCGCTCGGCGGGTACATGTCGCTCGCATACGCGGCGCGGCACGAGGACCGGCTCGCCGGCGTCGTGCTCGCCGGCTGCTCGACCGACCTGAAGGGCAAGCCGCTCGGCGCCTACCGCCGCGCGTCCCGCCGGGTGGTCGGCGCGCTCGGCCTGGGCGGCGGCACCTGGCACGTCGTCACGGACATGCTGAGCGCGCTGCACGGCTACACGCCGGTGCAGGACCTGCGCCGGCTCGCGCTGCCGGTGTGGTTGGTCAACGGCGCGCGGGACCCCCTGCGGTTCGGCGCACGGCGCTACCTCGGGGCGCACCCGGGCGCGCGGCAGTGGGTGGTGCCGAACGCCGGGCACGACGTGAACAGCCACGCGCCGGTCGCGTTCAACCGGATCCTGCTGCACGTGCTCCGCGACCTGGCGCAGCGCGTCCCGTTCGCCGCCCCGCGCCTGGGCTGATCCCGCCACAATGGCGGCATGACCTCGACCGACGACCGCCCCTGGCTCGCGCAGTACCAGCCCGGCGTCCCCGCCGACATCGAGCTCCCCACCGAGTCGCTGGTGGCGATGCTCGAGCGTTCCGTCGCCGAGGCGGGCGACGCGCCGGCGCTGGAGTTCTTCGGCCGCCGCACCTCGTACGCCGAGCTCGGCGCGCAGGTCGAGCGCGCCGCCGAGGGCCTGCGCCGGCTGGGCGTGCAGCCGCGGGACCGGGTCGCGCTGCTGCTGCCGAACTGCCCGCAGCACGTGGTCGCGTTCTACGCGGTGCTCCGGCTGGGCGCCGTCGTCGTCGAGCACAACCCCCTCTACACGTCGCGCGAGCTGCGGCACCAGTTCGAGGACCACCGCGCGCGGGTCGTCATCGCGTGGGACAAGGCCGTCGAGCAGGTGAAGCAGTTCCCCGCGGACGTCGGCGTCGAGCACGTCGTGTCGGTGAACCTGCTCCGGGCGTTCCCCGCGGTGAAGCGCGCGGCGCTGGCCCTGCCCGTGCCGAGCCTGCGCGCGACCCGCCGGTCGCTCACGGCTCCCGCGCCGGGCACGATCCCGTGGGAGAACCTGCTCTCCCACGGCCCGCTCGACCCGGCGCACCCGCGCCCCGCCGTGACCGACCTGGCCGCGATCCAGTACACCTCCGGCACCACCGGCCGCCCCAAGGGCGCGATGCTGACGCACCTCAACCTGTACGCCAACGCGCTGCAGGGCGAGGCGTGGATGCACGGGGCGGAGTACCGCAAGGAGGTGTTCTACGCGATCCTGCCGATGTTCCACGCGTTCGGCATGACGCTCTACCTCACGTACGGCGTGCTCAAGCAGGGGCTGCTCGTGCTGTTCCCGAAGTTCGACACCGGCCTCGTGCTGGACGCGATGACGAAGTCCCCCGCGACCGTGTACTGCGCCGTGCCACCGATCTACGAGCGCACCGCGATGGCCGCGAAGGAGCGCGGGGTGTCCCTGGCGTCCTGCCGGTTCTGCATCTCGGGCGCGATGAACCTCCCGGACGCCACCGTCGAGCTGTGGGAGTCGATGTCAGGCGGGCTGCTCGTCGAGGGCTACGGCATGACCGAGTCGTCCCCCGTCGCGCTGGGCAACCCGTTCCACCCGACCCGGCGCACCGGCACGATCGGCGTCCCGTTCCCGTCCACGCGGATGCGCGTCGTGGACCCGGACGACCCGACGACGGACGTCCCGGCGGGCGAGCCCGGCGAGCTGCTGCTGCACGGCCCGCAGGTGTTCGCGGGCTACTGGAACAACCCGGACGAGACGGCCGCGACGCTGCTCCCGGGCGGCTGGCTGCGCACCGGCGACATCGTGACCGTCGATCCCGACGGGTTCACCACGATCGTGGACCGCGCGAAGGAGCTCATCATCACCGGTGGGTTCAACGTCTCCCCGTCGGAGGTCGAGGCCGTGCTCCGCGGGCACCCGTCGGTCGCCGACGCCGCCGTGATCGGCAAGCCGCTGGAGCGCGGCGGCGAGATGGTGGTCGCCGCGGTCGAGCTGGCGCAGGGCGCCGACCTGGACGAGGCGGCGCTGCGCGCGTACTGCCGCGAGCACCTCGCGGCGTACAAGGTGCCGCAGCGAGTGGTCGCGATCGAGGACACGCCGCGGTCGATGCTCGGCAAGGTGCTGCGCAAGCAGGTGCGCGAGCAGGTGCTCCCGCGGCTCTGACCGGCGACGGCCCGGCCGGCGCGGACGCGCACGCAGCCGCGGCCCGACCCCTGGACGGGCAGCACCCGGGTCCGGACGCGGTGCGACGATGGGCCCGCACGTCCGCCCCGAGCCGGGAGACCCGATGATCCGCAGCACCGACCACATCCTCACGAGCCAGGCCGGCAGCCTCCCGCGCACGCCGGAGCTGATCGCCGCCAACGCCGCCCGCGAGGCCGGCCAGGACGCCGGGGACCACGCCGGCCTGCTCCGGGACGCCGTCACGGCCCTGGTGCGCCGCCAGGTCGACCTCGGCCTCGACGTGCCCGGCGACGGCGAGTTCGGCAAGGCCATGACCAGCGCGATCGACTACGGCGCCTGGTGGTCGTACTCGTTCCAGCGGCTCGGCGGCCTGGAGCTGCGCGACGGCGCGTCCTGGATCTTCAAGGACGTCCAGTCCGGCCCCGGCGACGTCAAGGTGACCGGCTTCGGCCGGCGCCGCGACCGCGCCGCCTTCGAGGAGGCGTACGCCGACCCGACCAGCGGCGTGTTCCACGGCGGCGACCCCAAGCCGTTCCCGACCGCGGTCGCCCCGGTGACGTACACCGGCCAGGACGCGGTGGCGGAGGACGTCGCCAACCTGCGCGCCGCGCTCGACGCCACCGGCGCGCGGGAGGGCTTCATCACCTCCATCGCCCCGGCGTCGGCCGCCCGGATGGACAACGAGTACTACGCCACGGACGAAGAGTACGTCTGGGCGCTCGCCGACGCGCTGCGCGAGGAGTACGTCGCGATCATCGACGCCGGCCTGGTGCTGCAGATCGACGACCCGTCGATGGCGGAGAACTGGGACCAGATCACCCCGGAGCCGACCGTCGAGGACTACGTGAAGTTCACGGAGCTCCGGGTCGAGGCGCTCAACCACGCGCTGCGCGGGCTGCCCGAGGACCGGATCCGGTACCACCTGTGCTGGGGCTCCTGGCACGGCCCGCACACCACCGACCTGCCCATGAAGGACATCGTCCGGTCGATGCTGAAGGTGAACGCGGGCGCCTACTCGTTCGAGGCCGCCAACGTCCGGCACGAGCACGAATGGCGGGTCTGGGAGGACGTGCAGCTGCCCGACGGCAAGCTGATCCTCCCGGGCGTGGTGTCGCACGCGACCAACGTCGTCGAGCACCCCGAGCTCGTCGCCGACCGCATCGAGCGGTTCGCACGGCTGGTCGGCCGGGAGAACGTCGTCGCGGCGACCGACTGCGGCCTGGGCGGACGCATCCACCACCAGATCGCGTGGGCCAAGCTCGAGGCCCTGGTCGAGGGCGCGCAGATCGCCACGAAGCGCCTCTGGGCCTGACACCCGGGAACGCCGACGGCCCGGCACCCCTCGCGGGGGTGCCGGGCCGTCGCGCGTGCGGGGCCGGTCCGGTCAGCCGGTGTTCTGGAGGCCGGCGGCCACGCCGTTGACGCTCAGCAGCAGCAGCCGCTTGTTCTCCTCGACCAGGTCCTCGGACTCGCCGGTCCGCAGCGCGCGCAGCGCGCGGATCTGCAGCAGCGACAGCGCGTCCACGTAGGGGCTGCGCAGCTGGACGGCCCGGCCGAGGATCCGGCGGCGGGACAGGATGCGGTCGGAGCCGGTGATCGCGAGCACCCAGTGGCGGGTCAGCGCCATCTCCTCGAGCACGAGCTGGGCCAGGTCGTCCCGGTCGCCCAGCGCGAGGTACCGCTCGGCCAGCCGCTCGTCCGTCTTCGCCAGCGACATCTCGACGTTGTCGATCATCGTGCTGAACAGCGGCCACTCGGCGTACGCGGCCTGCAGCTCGGCGAGGTCGCCGACCGACTCCAGGGCGGTGCCGAGGCCGAACCAGCCGGCGAGGTTGGTCCGGGCCTGCGACCAGGAGAACACCCACGGGATCGCCCGCAGGTCGTCGAGCGACTCGACGGACAGGCCGCGGCGCGCCGGGCGGGAGCCGATCGGCAGCAGGCCGATCTCCTCCAGCGGGGTGACCTGGGCGAACCACTGCGGGAAGCCCTCGGCGCGCACCAGCTCGTAGAACCGGGTGCGGGACGACGCGTCCAGCGCGGAGGCCAGGTCGGCGAACCGCGCGGTGGCGGCCGCGTTCCGCTGCTCGGTCGACGGGGCACCCGCCAGCAGGGTCGCCGCGGCGACCTGCTCGATGTGCCGGGCGCCGATCGTCGGGTTCCCGTACCGGGCGAAGATGACCTCGCCCTGCTCGGTGAGCTTGAACCGGCCGTCGACCGAGCCCGGGGGCTGGGCCAGCACGGCGCGGTTGGCCGGGCCGCCGCCACGCCCGAGGGCGCCGCCGCGGCCGTGGAACAGCGTGAGGCTGAGGTCGTGCTTGCCGGCCCACTCGGCGATCCGGCTCTGCGCCACGTCGAGCGCGAGGGTCGCGGCCACCGGGCCGACGTCCTTGGACGAGTCCGAGTAGCCGAGCATGACCTCGACGCGTCGGCCGTTCTCCGCGAGCCGCGCCTGCACGGCGGGCAGCGTGAGCATCGACTCCAGGATGTCGACGCTGGCCTCGAGGTCCGCGAAGGTCTCGAACAGCGGGATCGCGTCGATCACCGGGCGGGTGGCCGGGTCCGGGAACACCAGCTCGGCGAGCTGGTAGACCGCCGCCAGGTGCTCCGGCGCCTGCGTGAACGACACGATGTACCGGCGGGCGGCGGCGACGCCGTACCGGCGCTGCACGGCGCCGATCGCGCGGTAGGTGTCGAGGACCTCGACCGTGCGCGGCTCCAGGTCGCCGTCCAGACCCTTGGCCTCGATGTCCGCGAGCGCCGCGGCGTGCACCTGCGAGTGCTGGCGCACCTCGAGCTCGGCGAGGTGGAACCCGAAGGTCTGCACCTGCCAGATGAGCTTCTGCAGGTCGCCGAACGCGACGCGGGTCGCGCCCGCGGCCTCCAGGGAGCGCTGCACGACGTCGAGGTCGGCCAGCACCTCCTCCGGGCCGGCGTACGACAGGTCCGCGTCCCGGCGGCGGGTGGCGGCGAGCCGCTCCGCGACCATGCGCAGCGCGCGGCGGTGCGGCTGGTGCTTCACCTCGGCGGCGGCCTTGGTCGCGGCGTCCTCGGAGAGGTCCCGCTGCCGGTGCCACAGCGCGGTGAGCTCCGCGCTGGCCGGGGTGCCGGTGTCGTCGAGCGTGAGCTTCGCCGAGATCTTCCGCGCCGACTCCTCCAGCGCGGTCAGCACGTGCTCGCTCGCGAGCGCGGCGGCGGCCCGGGTCACCTCGGCGGTGACGTTGGGGTTGCCGTCGCGGTCGCCGCCGATCCACGACCCGAGCCGCACGAACGGGCGGACCGCCGGCTCGCGGCGACCCGCGCCCTCGCCGGACAGCCAGTCGTCCAGGCGGCGGTACACGGTCGGGAAGGTGTCGAACAGCGTGGTGTCGAAGATGTTCATCACGGTGCGGACCTCGTCCAGCACCGTGGGCTTCTGCGCCCGCAGCGGCGACGTGCGCCACAGCGTGTCGATCTCCTCCAGGATGCGGCGGTCGTTCTCCGCGCGGGAGGTGCCGCCGGCGGCCAGCGCGTCGCGCTCGGCCAGCAGGTCGGAGATGCGCCGGATCGCCCGGGACACCGAGCGGCGGCGGGCCTCCGTCGGGTGCGCGGTGAGCACCGGGCGGAACTCGAGCTCCTGGAGCCGGCGCACGGCCTCGTCGCGGCCGACCTCGTTCGCCAGCGCGTCGATCGCGGCGGGCAGGGAGTCGTCCTGCATGAGCTCGCCGGCCGGCAGCTCCGCCTCGCGGGCGCGCAGCACGCGGACGCGGTGGTGCTCCTCGGCGAGGTTCGCCAGGTGGAAGTAGCAGGTGAAGGCGCGCGCGACCTGCTGGGCGCGCTCGATGGAGAAGGAGTCGACGAGCTCCTCCGCCTCCGTGAGCGCGGACAGGTCCTGCTCGTCGTGCGCGCGGATGGTCAGCGCGCGGACGCGCTCCACGTCGTCGAACAGGTCGTCGCCGCCGGACTCGCGGATGACGCGGCCGAGGAACTCGCCGAGCATCCGGACGTCGTTGCGCAACGGGTCGGGGACCTCGTGGCGCGCGAGGCCGCGGCGGGCCTCGAGCGAGGGCTGGGGGTCGGTCACCGGTCAAGCGTAGGTCAACCGTCCGACGCACGAGACGCGTGTCCGCCTGTCGGTTACCTCGTCCGCGGGCCGGACCCCTGGGCCCGATGTCCCGCGTGACCGCCCGGGAGTCTAGGCTCGGAGGCAGTGCCCGCGGCCGGTCCGTCGCGACCGGGCGAGCAGAAACCCCCGAAGATCCGGGCCGCCGAGGTCCGGGCGGAAATGAGGTGCGGTGAACGCGAAGGCTCCTGTGGCCCAGCAGGTCGGTTGGTCCGAGCTCGACGTCAAGGCCGTCGACACGGTGCGTGTCCTGGCCGCGGACGCGGTGGAGAAGGTCGGCAACGGCCACCCCGGCACGGCGATCAGCCTGGCCCCGGCCGCGTACCTGCTCTACCAGAACGTGCTGCGGCACGACCCGGCGGACCCGCACTGGCTGGGCCGCGACCGGTTCATCCTGTCGGCGGGCCACTCCTCGCTGACGCAGTACATCCAGCTCTACCTGGCCGGCTTCGGCCTGGAGCTCGAGGACATCGAGGCGCTGCGCACGTGGGGCTCCAAGACCCCCGGCCACCCCGAGTACAAGCACACCGACGGCGTCGAGATCACCACCGGCCCGCTCGGCCAGGGCATCTCCTCCGCGGTGGGCTTCGCCATGGCCGCGCGCCGCGAGCGCGGCCTGCTCGACCCCGAGGCCGCCCCGGGCACCAGCCCGTTCGACCACTTCGTCTACACGATCTGCTCGGACGGCGACCTGCAGGAGGGCGTGTCCTCCGAGGCCTCGTCCATCGCCGGCACGCAGAAGCTCGGCAACCTCATCGCGATCTGGGACGACAACCACATCTCGATCGAGGGCGACACCGAGATCGCGTTCACCGAGGACGTCGTCAAGCGCTACGAGGCCTACGGCTGGCACGTCCAGTTCGTCGACTGGACCTCCGGCGGCGAGTACACGGAGAACGTGGACGCGCTGCACGCCGCGATCGAGGCCGCCAAGGCCGTCACCGACCGCCCGTCGTTCATCGGCCTGCGCACGATCATCGCCTGGCCGTCGCCGACCAAGCAGAACACCCACGGCTCGCACGGCTCCAAGCTGGGCACCGACGAGGTCAAGGGCCTCAAGGAGGTCCTCGGCTTCGACCCCGAGAAGTCCTTCGACGTGGCGCCCGAGGTCATCGCGCACACCCGCAAGGCCCTCGAGCGCGGCGCCGCCGCCAAGGCCGAGTGGAGCAAGGGCTTCGACGCCTGGCGCGAGGCCAACCCGGAGCGCGCCGAGCTGCTCGAGCGCCTCCGCGCCGGCAAGCTGCCGGCCGGCTGGGCCGACGCGCTGCCGACGTTCCCCGCCGGCAAGGCCGTCGCCACCCGCGCCGCCTCCGGCGAGGTGCTCTCCGCCCTCGCACCGGTGCTGCCCGAGCTCTGGGGCGGCTCGGCCGACCTCGCCGGCTCGAACAACACCACCATGAAGGGCGAGCCGTCCTTCATCCCGGCCGAGCGCTCCACGCACGAGTTCGCGGGCGACCAGTACGGCCGCACGCTGCACTTCGGCATCCGCGAGCACGGCATGGGCGCGATCCTCTCGGGCATCGCCCTGCACGGCCTGACCCGGCCGTACGGCGGGACGTTCTTCACGTTCTCCGACTACATGCGCGGCTCGGTCCGCCTGGCCTCCCTCATGGGCGTGCCGGCGATCTACGTGTGGACGCACGACTCGATCGGCCTCGGCGAGGACGGCCCGACCCACCAGCCGGTCGAGCACCTCACCGCCGTCCGGGCCATCCCGGGCCTCGCGGTCGTCCGCCCCGCCGACGCCAACGAGACGGCGCACGCGTGGAAGGCGATCCTCGAGCGCACCGACGGCCCCGCCGCGCTCATCCTCACCCGGCAGAACGTCCCGACGTTCCCCCGCGGCGAGGAGGGCTTCGCGTCCGCCGAGGGAGTCGCCCGCGGCGCGTACGTGCTGCTCGAGGCGTCCACCGGCACGCCGGACGTCATCCTCATCGGTACCGGCTCCGAGGTGCAGCTGGCCGTCGCGGCCCGCGAGACCCTCGAGGCCGCCGACGTCCCGACCCGCGTGGTCTCCGCGCCGTCGCTGGAGTGGTTCGCCGAGCAGGACGAGGCCTACCGCGAGTCGGTCCTGCCCTCCTCGGTGAAGGCCCGCGTCTCCGTCGAGGCCGGCATCGCGCTGTCCTGGTGGAAGATCCTCGGCGACGCCGGCCGTGCCGTGTCGCTCGAGCACTACGGCGCCTCGGCCGCGTACGAGACGCTCTACGAGGAGTTCGGCATCACGGCGGACGCCGTCGTGGCGGCGGCGCACGAGTCGATCGCGGCGGCCCGCGGCGGCAGCGCCCCGGCCTCGGACGCGAGCGCCCCGTCGGAGAGCGGCACGGGCGACCAGCTCTGATCTCGCGCTCACGCGCGGAACGGCCGGGCACCCCTGCGGGGGTGCCCGGCCGTTCTGCGTCCCCCGGCCCCTTCCCTCGGGCCAGCACCCGCCGAGATGGCAACTCTCGGCTGTACCGGGGCCCCCGGACACAGTCGAGAGTTGCCATCTCGGCGCAGGCGACCCGGGCGGCGCACGAGGGGAGCGCGGGACGTTGGTCCCCGGCGCCGCGGGCGCCGTGCGGGGAGGGTCGGAGGCGTGAGCGTGCGGCAGACCCCCGTGTACTACTACTCGTCGAGCTCCGGGCTCGTGCGGTCGTTCGCGGAGCGGCTCGACCGGCCGGTGCTCGACCTGTCGCGGCGCGAGGTCCGGCTCAGCGAGGCCGACGGGCCGTGGGTGCTGCTCACGCCGTCGTACAAGACCGGCAACGAGGCCAACGACACCATCCCCGAGGCGGTCCGCCGGTTCCTGCGCTCCGAGGTGAACCGCCGCCGCATGGTCGGCGTGATGGGCAGCGGGAACCGGAACTTCGGCCGGTACTACCAGCACGCCGCTCGGGACATCGCGGCCCGGTCGGGCCGGCCGGTGCTGTTCGAGTTCGAGATTGCGGGCACGCCCTGGGACGTCGAGGAGTGCCGGCGGATCCTCGAGGAGCTGGACGCCGCGCTCGCCGCGGGCGGGGACGCGCCGGCCGCCTGACACCCCTGGGCGCGCGCTCATCTCGGCCGGGTGGGTGCGCGCGTCGGCGGTCGGCCCTAGCGTGACCTCCATGAGCCCGTCGAAGGTGCCCGCCGAGGAGATCGAGGTGCGCGGCCGCACCGTGCGGGTCTCCAACCCCGACAAGGTCTACTTCCCCGACCGCGGCCTGACCAAGATCGACGTCGTCCGGTACTTCGTGAGCGTCGGCGACGGCATCCTCGGCGCGCTGCGCGACCGGCCGACGACGCTGGAGCGCTGGCCGCGCGGCTGGTTCGAGGGCGCAAAGCTGTCGACCCGCATGGACAACAAGGGCGACGCGTTCTTCCAGAAGCGGGTCCCGCAGGGCGCGCCGGACTACGTCGAGTCGACGACGATCACGTTCCCGTCCGGCCGCACCGCCGACGAGGTGACCCCGACCGAGCTGGCCGTGGTCGCCTGGGCCGCGAACCTCGGCACGCTGACGTTCCACCCGTGGCCGGTGACCCGCGCCGACGTCGAGGCGCCCGACCAGCTCCGCATCGACCTGGACCCGCAGCCCGGCACGACCTTCGACGACGCAGCCCGGGTCGCGCCGCACGTGCGCGAGATCCTCGCCGAGCACGGGCTGACCGGGTTCCCCAAGACGTCGGGCGGCCGCGGCCTCCACATCTTCGTGCCGATCGAGCCGCGCTGGTCGTTCACGCAGTGCCGGCGGGCGACGATCGCGCTGGGCCGCGAGCTCGAGCGCCGGCTGCCCGGCCAGGTCACGACGAAGTGGTGGAAGGAGGAGCGCGGCGAGACCATCTTCGTCGACTACAACCAGATGGCCCGCGACCGCACGATCGCCTCCGCCTACTCGGTCCGCCCGAACCGCCGCGCCACCGTCTCCGCGCCGCTGCGCTGGGAGGAGGTGCCGGACGTGCACCCGGACGACTTCGACGTGACGACGATGCCGTCGCGGTTCGCGGAGGTGGGCGACCTGTTCGCGCCGCTGGTCGCGCGCACCTCGCCGGCCGAGGGCACCGACGCCGTCGCGCCGGGGTCGCTCGACGGGCTGCTGGAGCTCGCGGCGAAGGACGAGCGGGACCACGACCTCGGCGACCTGCCCTACCCGCCGGAGTACCCGAAGATGCCCGGCGAGCCGAAGCGGGTGCAGCCGAGCAAGGACCGCGACCGCCCGAAGGAGCCGGCGGACGACTGAGGCGCGGCCCCGGGAACCCGCCGGGCACGCCGGGCGTTCACCCCCTCCCGGACCGACGACCCCGAGGAGCGCGGAGTGCCCGTCCCCGTCATCGCCCCCGACCCCACCTGGCCCACCGTCGCCGCCGCCGACCGCGCGCCCGAGCCGTACGACCCCGGTGCCGCGGCGGCCGCCGAGCTCGACCGGCAGGTCCGCGCGCAGCTCGACCTCGGCCTGGCCGCGGTGCACGGCCTGTCCCCCGCCGATTTCGTCGCCGCGGTCGCCCCGCTGCGTGCCGCGCTCGGCGCCGGCGCCGCGGCCGGGCCGTCGTCCGTCGACCCGGACGACCACGTGCCGTTCGTGCTGGTGCTCGACGGCGGCACCGGGCGGGCCAACGCGTCGGTGCCGGCGCTGCGCCGCGGGACGCGCCCCGGCGTCAGCGTGATCGACGACGACGAGATGGCCGGCTACCGCCCGCTGCCCGGCCTCGACGTGCCCGCGGCGCCGTACCTGCTGCTCGACGTGGACACCGGGACGGAGTTCTGCAACACCCGGCCGGAGGACGCGCTGGCGACTGTCCGGAGCCGCGGGCGCACGCCGCTGACGGTCGCCGAGGGGATCGCGCTGGTCGCGGTCCGGCCGGACATGCTGCGACCGAACCGGTGCTTCTCGCTGATGGGCTCGCGGGCTGAGAACCAGCGCGTGCCGGCGGTGTGGATCAGCGAGCGCCGGCCCAAGCTCGGCTGGTGCTGGGACCGGAACCCGCACACCTGGCTCGGCGCGGCGTCGGCGGGCGGCCGGACGGCGGGCTGACGCCGGCGCGGCCCGGCGCGGCCCGGCGTCACTCCCCGACGGCGACCGGGCGCTCCGGGTCGTTCGACCACTGGGACCACGACCCCGGGTAAAGCACCGGGGTGCGCCCGGCCAGCACGATCGCCGCCGCCTGGTGCGCGGCGGTGACGCCGGAGCCGCAGTAGACCGCGACCTCGCCGCCCTCGGCCACCCCGAGGGCGGCGAACCGCGCGGTCAGGTCGTCGACGGGTCGGAACCGGCCGTCGTCGTCCAGGTTGTCCGCGGTCGGCGCGCTCACCGCGCCGGGGATGTGCCCGGCGCGCGGGTCGACGGGCTCGACCTCGCCGCGGAACCGCTCGGCGGCGCGGGCGTCGAGCAGCACGCCCTCCTCGGCCCACCGTCCGGCGCCGTCGGCGTCGAGCACGGGCAGCTGGCCGCCGGTCAGCGTCACGTCCCCGGGCTCCGGCGCGGGCTCGGCCGTGTCCAGCGCCCCGCCCGCCGCGACCCACGCCGGCAGCCCGCCGTCGAGGATCCGCACGTCGGCGACGCCCGCCCAGCGCAGCAGCCACCACGCCCGCGCGGCCGACGTGGCGCCGGAGTCGTCGTAGACCACGACCGGCTCGCCGGCGCGCAGCCCCCAGCCGCGCGCCGCGGCCTGCAGGTCCACGACGTCGGGCAGCGGGTGCCGGCCCTCGGCGGCGCTCGGCGGCGCGGCGAGCTCCGTGTCCAGGTCGACGAACACCGCGCCCGGCAGGTGGCCGGCCCGGTACGCGTCGACCCCGGGCGGGCCGCCGAGCGCCCAGCGCACGTCGAGCAGCCGCGGCGGGGTGGGCCCGTCCAGCTCGCGGGCGAGGTCGGCGGCGGTCACGAGCACGTCGGTCATGGCGCCCAACCTACGGGCGCGGGCGGCCCGGCGACCAGGGACGGCGCTTCCGGCGGGCGGGCGGGTGCGGGACGTGTCCGACACCACGCGCACGCCCCGGAACCCGCGGGATCGCGCGCTCGTTCACCCCCTGGTGCCCCGTCCCGGACCCCCGGCAGAGAGGTCCGCCCCGTCGCACCAGGACCTTCGTGGCGCGCGCTGGAGCCGGGTGCAGCATGCTGGCTCCCTCAGTACGCCGCGAGCCCCGCTCGTCCTGTCGCCCGTCTGGAGCCCGTGTGTCCGGTAACGCCACCACCCGGTTCGGCAACGTCTCGCTGCTCTCCGTCGCGAGCCGGCTGCCCAGCCGCATCACCACGTCCGCCGAGATCTCCGAGCGGCTCGGGTCGGCGCTGCGCCGGCTGCGGCTGCCGCGGACGGTCCTGGAGCGCGTCGCGGGGGTGGAGGAGCGTCGCAACTGGGGGCCGGGCGAGGACGCCGACACCGCGACGATCGCCGCGGGCACCGAGGCGCTCCGCGAGGCGGGCGTGAACCCCGGCGACGTCGGGCTGCTGATCAACACGTCGGTGACCCGCAAGCACCTGGAGCCGTCCGTCGCGGTGCGGCTGCACCACGGGCTCGGGCTCGGCAGCCACGCGGTGAACTTCGACGTGGCGAACGCCTGTCTCGGGTTCATCAACGGGATGAGCCTGGCGGCGACGATGATCGAGTCCGGCCAGGTGCGGTACGCGGTCGTGGTGAACGGCGAGGACGCCGACGACATCCAGCGGACCACGGTCGAGCGCCTGCTCCGGCCGGAGGTCGGCCGCGAGGACTTCATGGAGGAGTTCGCGACGCTGACGCTCGGCTCGGGCTCGGCAGCGGCCGTCCTCGGCCGGACGGACGAGAACCCCGGCGGGCACCGGGTCCTCGGCGGGGTGACCCGCGCGGCCACCCGGTTCCACGACCTGTGCGTGGGCAGCGCCGACGCGATGCTCACCGACGCCCGGGCGCTGCTCGAGGGCGGGCTGGAGCTCGTGGTCGACGCCTGGCACGAGGCGCAGCGGGACTGGGACTGGTCGTCGATGGACCGGTACGTCACGCACCAGGTGTCCCGGGTGCACACCGACGCCATCGTCAAGGCGGTCGGCCTGAACCGGAAGCGCGTCCCCACGACCTTCCCGCACCTCGGCAACGTCGGCCCCGCGTCGATCCCGATCACGCTGGTCGAGGAGCAGCACTCCCTGCGGTCGGGCGACCGGGTCCTGCTCATGGGCGTCGGCTCGGGCATCAACACCGCGATGATGGAGCTCGCCTGGTGACCGCTGCGCTCCGCGTCCGTCCCGCCTCCGTCCCGCCCGCCGGGCTGCCCGGCCTCGACCCGCGGTTCAGCCGGCTGCTGCCGCTCCCCGAGGGCGCCCCCGACCCCGCGCCCGACACCGGCCTCGGCGTCGGCGAGCCCGCCTGGCACCACCTCGACACGGGGCCTGAGCTCGCCGCGCGCGGGATCACCCCGGTCGGCACGGTCCTCGCCGTGCACGGCAACCCCACGTGGTCCTACCTGTGGCGGTCGCTGATCCCCGCGACGCTCGACGCCGCGGCCGCGGGCCGGCCGGCGTGGCGCGTCGTGGCGGTCGACCAGCTCGACATGGGCTTCTCCGCGCGCACGGGCCGGCACCGTACCCTGCCCGAGCGGGTCCGGGACCTCGACGCGTTCACGACGGCCCTCGGGCTGACGGGGCCGGTCGTGGTCCTCGGGCACGACTGGGGCGGCGTCGTCGCAATGGGCTGGGCGGTCGACCACCCCGACCTGCTGGCCGGCCTGGCGCTGCTCAACACCGCGATCGCCCACCCGGACGGCGAGCCGATCCCCGCGCCGCTGCGCGCGGCCACCGCCGGGCCGGTGCTGCGCCTGGCCACGTCGACCACGCCCGCCTTCCTCGAGACCACGCTCGCCCTGGCGCACCCGCCCCTGGCCCGGGAGGTCGCGGACGCGTACCGGGCGCCCTACCGGCACGCCGAGGACCGCGGCGGGGTCGAGGGCTTCGTCGCCGACATCCCCGGCCACCGCGACCACCCGAGCGCGCCGGAGCTGCGCCGGATCGCCGCGGGCGTCGCCCGGCTCGACGTCCCCGCGCTCCTGCAGTGGGGCCCGCGCGACCCCGTGTTCCGCGACCGGTACCTGGACGACCTGGTCGACCGGCTGCCGCAGGCGCGCGTGCACCGGTACGAGGGCGCGGGGCACCTGGTCGCCGAGGACGTGGACTGGGCGACGCCGCTGCTCGACTGGCTCGCGGAGGCGGTGCCGGGCGACGGCACCGGGGCCGCCGCGGCCGCCCCGGCCCGGGCGACGCCGGCCGACGACGCACCCGACGCCGCCGAGCCCTGGACCCCGCTCTGGGACCGGCTCGACGCCCGCGCCGACGACCCCGGCCCCGCGGTGCTCGACATGGGCGCCGACGGCGGCCCGCGGACCGTGTCCTGGCGGCTGCTCGCCCGCCAGGTGCGCCGGATCGCCGCGGGGCTGCGGCGGGTCGGTGTCGAGCCCGGCGACCGGGTCTCGCTGCTGGTCCAGCCCGGCCCGACGCTCACCGCCCTCGTCTACGCCTGCCTCCGGATCGGCGCGGTCGTGGTGGTCGCGGACGCCGGCCTCGGCCCGCGCGGCCTGACCCGCGCGCAGCGCGGCGCCCAGCCCGACTGGGTGGTCGGGCAGACGAAGGGCCTGCTCGCGGCGCGCGCGCTCGGCTGGCCCGGCGTGCGGATCGCGGCGGACCCGCTCGGTCCCGCGGCGCGGCGCGCGCTCGACGTGGCGCACCTGCTCGTCGACGTCGCCGACCTCGGCCGCGACGAGGTGCTGCCGGCCGAGCCCGGCCCGGCCGACGAGGCCGCGATCCTGTTCACGTCCGGCTCCACCGGCCCCGCGAAGGGCGTCGTCTACACCCACGCCCAGCTGTCGGCGCTCCGGGACGTGCTCGCGACGCACTTCGACGTCGGGCCGGAGACCGGCCTGGTGACGGGCTTCGCCCCGTTCGCCCTGCTCGGACCGGCGCTGGGCACGCGCTCGGTGACGCCCGACATGGACGTGTCCGCGCCCCGCACGCTCACCGCCCGCGCGGTGGCCGACGCGGTGCGGGCCGCCGACGGCTCGATCGTGTTCCTGTCCCCCGCCGCGATCCTCAACGTGGTCGCGACCGCCGACGACCTCGACGCCGACGACCGCGCCGCGCTCGCCCGCGTCCGGACGTTCCTGTCGACCGGCGCGCCGATCAGCGCCGACCTGCTGGGATCGGCGGCCGCGCTGATGCCCGCGGCCGAGGCGCACACGCCCTACGGGATGACCGAGTGCCTGCTGGTCACCGACATCACCCTCGACGGCATCCGGTCCGCCGCGGCCGCGCCGGACGCGGGCGTGTGCGTCGGCCGGCCGGTCGGACCCGGGCGGGTGCTCGTCAGCGCGCTCGACGCCGACGGGGCCGCGACCGGTGCGCCGTCGGACGCCCCGGGCGTGCTCGGCGAGGTGCTGATCAGCGCCCCGCACCTCAAGCAGCACTACGACCGGCTGTGGCTGACCGACCGCGCCGCGGAGCGCGGCGTGCCCGACGGCCGCTGGCACCGCACCGGCGACGTCGGCCACCTCGACGCCGAGGGCCGGCTGTGGATCGAGGGCCGGCTCGCGCACGTCCTCGTCACCGCCGACGGCCCGCTGGCGCCGGTGGGGCCGGAGCAGCACGTCGAGCGGGTGGCCGGCGTGCGCCGGGCGGCCGTCGTCGGCGTCGGGCCCGCGGGCGTGCAGCAGGCGGTGGCCGTCGTCGAGCCGCCCGCCGACGAGGCGCCCCGGCACGCCGGCCTGGCCCCGTCGGACCTGGCGGACGCCGCGCGCGCCGCCTCGCCGGTCCCGCTCGCCGCCGTCCTGGTGGCGCCGCGGATGCCGACCGACGTCCGGCACAACTCGAAGATCGACCGCACCCGGCTGGCGGCCTGGGCCTCGCGCGTCCTGTCCGGCGGCCCGGTGGGCGCGCCGTGACCGTCCTGGTGACCGGGGCGTCCGGGCTGCTCGGCGGCGCCGTCGCGCGCGTCCTGGCCGACCGCGGCGACGACGTCCGCACGCTGCAGCGCCGACCCTCGGCGGTGCCCGGGGCCCGGGACGTCGCGGGCTCGGTCACCGATCCCGCCGCCGTCGCCGCGGCGCTCGACGGCGTCGACGCGGTCGTGCACCTGGCGGCGCGGGTCTCGCTCGCAGGGCCCCGCGAGGAGTTCGACGCCGTCAACATCGGCGGCACCACCACCCTGCTCGACGCCGCCGAGCGCGCCGGGGTCCGGCGGTTCGTCCAGGTGTCGTCGCCGTCGGTCGCGCACGGCGGCTCGTCGCTCGTCGGCGTCGGGGCCGAGCCCGCAGACCCCGCCCACGCCCGCGGCGACTACGCCCGCACGAAGGCGGCGGCCGAGCTGCTGGCGCTCGACCGCGACCGCGGGGGCGACCGCGGGATGGCCGTCGTGGCCGTGCGCCCGCACCTCGTCTGGGGGCCCGGGGACACCCAGCTCGTCGAGCGCGTGCTCGACCGCGCCGCCCGCGGCCGGCTGCCGCTGCTCGACCAGGGCGCCGCGCTCATCGACACCACCTACGTCGACAACGCGGCCCACGGCATCGTCGCGGCGCTCGACCGGGCGGGCGCGCCCGAGGTGCACGGGCACGCCTACGTGCTCACCAACGGCGAGCCGCGGACCGTCGCCGACCTCCTCACCGGCATCTGCCGCGCGGGCGGGGTGCGGCCCCCGGCGTGGCGCGTCCCCGCCGGCCTCGCCCGCGCGGCGGGCGGCCTCGTCGAGGCCGTGTGGCGGCTGCGCCCCGGGACGGACGAGCCACCGATGACCCGGTTCCTCGCCGAGCAGCTGTCGACGGCGCACTGGTTCGACCAGCGCGCCACGCGCGCCGACCTGCGGTGGACGCCGACCGTGGGCCTGGACGAGGGGTTCGCGCGGCTGGCGGCGCACTACGGCGGCGCGCGGGGCTGAGGCGGTCGCCGCTCAGCGCATCCGGATCGCGAACCCCGCCTCGCCCGAGTCGAGGGCGCCGACGACGACCCGGACGTGGCACGACGAGTCGGGCTGCTCAGCGAGCACGCGGATGCCGACGACCTGGGCGGCGTGGCACGACGAGACCGTGACGCCGTCGAGCCCGGCTCCCCCGGTGAGCTGCTGCAGGAGCTCGGTCTCCATGCCGTCGCTCGTGTCCGGGGTGAACAGCTCGATCTCCTCGGCACCGGTTGCCCCGGCGAGCTGCGCCGTCACCCGGTACGGCACCGGGGTCGCGGCGGCCGCGAGCGTGACCCCGATCGGCTCCACTCGCACGCCGGAGACCCGTTGCAGCGCGAACGCGGCGCCGGGGAAGCCCGGCAGGGCCGCGTCGGTGGCCTGCTGCACCGTCTCCAGCCACGGGCCGTAGTCGTCGGCGATCACTCCGTCGGCGCCCACCGGCACCAGGTCCACGGCGAGGTCGACGACGGCGGTCCCCGGCCCCGAGAGGTCGACGTCGAGCAGCCGCTGGCCGCACGCCAGGTCGACGCCGTCGCTCGACGCCCGGACGGGCCGCACCACCCCCTCCTCCCCGACCGCGTCGGCGCAGCCGCCGTCCGGCGCCGGGGTGACGACGAGGACGTCGCCGCTGAGCGGCGCGTTCGGGGCCGCCGACAGCGAGACCCGGAGCCGCGTGACGCGGTCCCGCGCGTCCCACGACGCGTCGAGGTCCATCCGGAGGCCGGTCGGCAGGGTGCTGCCGCTGCGGTGCGCGGCAGCCGTGGTGACCTCGACCTCCGTCGCGCCCGGCTCCCGGTCGAGGACCCCGGAGGCCCACACCCCCGCCCCGGTGCCACCCAGCAGCAGGACCGCACCGACCCCGATCAGCACCCTGGCGCGCCTCGACGTCCGTCGCGCCAGCGCGCTCCGGGGGACGATCCGCGGGTCCGGAGCCGCCGCCCGCATCATGGTGGACCCGTCGGGTTCCGACGACCGCTCGTCCTCGGTGGGACCGGCCGGCATCGGCCGCGCCGGCCGCGCCGCGCGGAGCGAGGTGGCCTCGAGGTCGTCGGGCGCCTCGGCAGGCGCCCCGTCGGCCGCGCGGTCCGGCCTCGCGGCGGCCCCGGGGGTGTCCGCGGAGGACGTCCCGCGGAGCGCCGCCTCCACGGCCCGCTTCCCCGGCAACGCCGTCGCACTCCGCGACCAGGACGCCGGCGTCGGCTGCACCGCGAGCGCCGGGCCCGCGAGGTCCGTCTCGTGCAGGGACCTGAGCAGGTGCGCCGCCTCCGCCGCAGCAGACCGCGCGGCGGGGTCCTTGCTCAGCAGGCGGTCCAGCGCCCGCTGCAGCGGCGCGGACACCGGCAGCGGCGGCGGGGCGTCCTCCATCTGCCGCATGCCGAGGGTCAGGTGGGTGCCCTCGCCGGCGAACGGTGTCCGGCCGGCGAGCAGCTCGTACAGGAGCACGCCGACCGCGTAGACGTCCGACGCCGGCCCGGACCTGCCGTAGGCCACCAGCTCGGGCGGCATGTAGGCGGGGGTGCCGATCAGCTCGGTGCCGGGCGCTCCCTCGTCCTGGACGATGCCCGCGATGCCGAAGTCGGCCAGCCGGACGTCGGCCGCCGCGAGGCTGCCCGCGCGGGCCAGCAGGACGTTGTCCGGCTTCACGTCCCGGTGCACCACCCCCCGGCGGTGGGCGGCGTCGAGCGCGTCGAGCACCGCGATCGCGAGCGGCACCGCCGTGGCGGGCGGCAGCGTGCCCCGCTCCCGGAGCAGCCGGCCGAGGCTGGGCCCCGCGACGAGGTCCATCACGATCGCCAGGTCCCGGCCCTCGGCGACGAAGTCGCGGACCCGGACCACCCGCGGGTGGTCCAGGCCGAGGAGCACCGACCGCTCCCGGACGAACCGCCCGAGGATCTCCGGGTCGGCCGCGTGCTGGGGCCAGAGGAGCTTCGCCGCCACATCGGCACCGGTCTCGCGGTCGTGGGCTCGCCAGACCTCGCCGGACGCGCCCGACCCCAGCCGGTCGACGAGCCGGTACCGGCTGCCGAGGGCGCGACCCGCGGCGGCCGGTTCCGTCACGGCGTGGCCCCGGCGAACCAGGACAGGGCGGCCCGCGACCCGTCGGGCGCGGCGGGCCGCACCCCGGCGTCGGACGTCGAGGCCTGGAGGAGCACCACGTCGGCGTCCGCGAGCGCCTGGGCCGAGCGGAAGTCAAGGTCCGGCCCGGCGAGCCCGTCCGCCCGCCCGAGCTGCAGGCCGCCGAGCGCCTCGCGCACCCGCGCGGGCTCGTCCGACCCCGCGCGGTCGACGGCCCGGACGAGCGCCAGCGCGGCGTCGTGGCTCGCGGCGTCGGCCCTCGGCACACCCGCCCCGCAGCCGTCGTCGTCGTAGACGTTGCGGCACGCCGGGTCGCCGGCCGCGAGCCGCACCGCCGCCAGGAACGCCGCGGTGCGGGATCCCTCGCCCGAGCCCGTGAGAGCGGTGTGGTCCTGGGTGTCGGTGCCGATGCCCACCAGCCGGCCGCCCGAGGTCCCCGCCGCCGCGAGCGTGTCCCCGAACACCGGGGTCAGCGCCTCCGGGGTCAGCACCACCGGGAGCTGTCGCGTCCCGAGCAGGCCCTGCAGCGCGACCACGAGGGCGGCCTGGTCGACCGCAGGGGCGTCCACGACGACCGCGTCGACGAGCCGCTGGTCCAGCAGCGTGACGATCTCCGCGGCGGTGGCGGCCGGGTCCTCGGGGGTTCCCGTCCGGGACGGCGCGCCCGGCGGCACGTCGTCGTCGGGCGCGTCGCCGGGGCCCGGGTCCGGCCGGTCGGCCGCCGCCACGCGGTACGGCGTGCTCGCCGCCAGCCCGTCGAGCGCGTCGTGCACCCGTGCCGCGACGGCGCCGGGGCTCGGGGCGACCGACCACGCACCCGGTGCGACACCCGCTGCGGCACCGTACGGCAGCACCACGGCGGTCGCCGCGTCGTCCGCCGCCGCCACGGCGGCGACCGTGTGCGCCCCTGGCGAGGCCAGGACGACCCCCGCGACGCGCTCGGCGAGCAGGGCGTGCATCGACCGCAGCGCCCCGTCCGCGGTGCCGTCGTCCAGCGCGACGCTCAGCTCCACCCGGTGGCCGCCGAGCCCGAACCGGTACGCGGCGACCTGCGCCCCCTCGACCAGCGGCCGGAACTCGGACCCGACGCCCTCCAGCGGCGGGATCAGCACGCCGAGGCGGACCGTTGCCGGGATCTCCGCCGTGCGGGAGAGCTCGGGCCGTACGGCCGGGACCTCCGGCACCGGCTCCGGGGCGGTGCACGCGCCGAGGACCGCCAGCAGGGCCGCGACCGCGCCGGCCGCGGCCGCGCGGACCGGGCGCGGCGTCACCGCTCGCCCCGGAGCTGGAACACGAACACCGTCTCGAGGTCCTCGTCGACGCCGGCGAACGGTCGGTACGCGGTGAGCCGCTCCTCCGCCGCGGCGAACTGGGCGGCCCGCAGGTCGAGGTCGCGGAGCTCCCCGGAGCGGACGTTGCCGTACGCGGTCGTGGTGCCGTGCACCGAGTCGAGCACGCCGCCCGTGTCACCGACCTGCGTCGTGACGCCGTGCAGCTTGCCGAGCAGACCGCCCCTGCTGGTGGGGTCGGGCGACCCGAGGTTGGCCAGGAGGTCGGCGAAGTCCCCGCCGAGCGACGCCGCCACGGACTGCGACTGGGCGCCCGATCGGTCCATCGCCTCGGTGAGCTGCTGGAGGACCCCGCTGCTGGCCAGGTCGTAACCCGAGAGGACCGCGTCCATCTCCTCCCGCACCTGCTCCCGGGCCGCCGCGACCAGCTCCTGCGAGCTCGCCGTGGCCGCCTCCCGCTGCGCCGTCACCTCGGCGACCAGCCCGGCGGAGAGGAGGTCGATCTGCTCGTGCGCGCGGTCGGCGGCGTCCCGGGTCCGCTCGGAGGCGTGCCCGAGCCGCGCGTCGGAGCCGGCCGAGACCGCACCCAGCCGGTCGTCGAGGTCACGCAGCCGGCTCCCCAGGTCGGCCTCGAGGCAGAGCAACCGGTTCGCGAGCCACACCACCGCCTGCGCCGAGGCGTCGGGACGCCCCGCGGGCGACGGCTGCACCGCGGCGCACTCGCGAGCGTCGGGCGTCGGCTGGACCGAGTCGTCGGGCCAGATCCCGCTCACCAGGGCCACCAGGGCCGCCACCCGCTCGTCGAGCGCGTGCAGGTCCCCGCCGTCGGCCACGAGCGCGCGCGCCTCCTCGACCTCCGCCGCGACCGCCGCGAGCGCCCCGGTCCCGGAGCCGGGGTCGTCGAGGGCGCGCAGCGCCTGCGCCATCGGCCCGGACGCGCCGGTCGACGCCTCCAGGTCGTCCACCGCCGCGTCCAGGGCGCCGAAGGCGTCCTCGACGGCGTCGAGCGCAGCCCGCGCGGTGCCGGCCCTCTCGGTCAGCAGGTCGCTCCCCGCGACCGCGCTCGCGTAGCCGGTGACGAGGTCGGCGGTCGCCGCCGCCAGGTCGCCGAGCGGGCAGTCCGCCGCGCCCAGGCGGTCGAGCGCCGCGACGACCTCCTCTGCCTCCGAGCCGGGGCCGAGGTCGTCCGACCAGCCCGCGGGGCACCCGTCGCCCCCGAGGGTCGCAGCCAGGTCGTCGAGCGCGCCCGCGTACGGCGACGCGAGGAACCACGCGCCCGTGCCGGCGGGCGCTCCCCCGGGCTCGGTGAGCGCGTCGAGCGTCGCGCCGAGGCCGTCGGCAGGATCGAACAGCAGCCGGTGCACGTCGTCCCTGGCCGATCGCAGCCGGTCCACGGCCGCCGCGGTGCCGGTCAGTGCCGCACGCGACGCCCGCACGCCCGCGCGGGCGTCGTCCGACGCGGCCTGGACGCGGTCCACCCAGGCGGCGAGGTCGGCGCCGACCGAGCGGGACCCCGCCCGCGCAGCCGCGAGCTCGTCGCGCAGCGTCGTCAGCGACGCGGCCACGCCCTGCGCCCCGCCGAGCGTGCCGCTCAGCGCGCCGACGTCGAGCCGGTCGGCCACGGTGCGCACGTCGTCGAGCGCGGTCGCGAGCAGCGTGAAGTCCGCGGCGAGGGCGCCGCGCGCCACCGCGAGGGTGCAGGCGACGGTGCGCCAACCCTCGGGGGTCGCCTCGCAGCGGGCCGCGGCCTCGGGGTCCTCGAGCGCGACGGGGTCGCCCACCGTCTCCAGCACCAGCTCGTGCAGCGCCGCGCGGCAGTTGTCGGGTGGAGCGGCCCGGCCCGCGGCGAACAGGTCCGCGACGGCTCGCAGCTGTGCGTCCGCCAGGTGCACGGTGGCGGACACGGTGCGCGCCTCGCCCTCGGCGAGCGCCGGCATGGTCACCGAGCAGCCGGCCACGACCGTCTCCGACAGCGCGGGGCGCACGCCGGGCGAGCCGAGGACGTCCGTGACCGAGCGCGACAGGTCGCGGACGCCGCGGTGCGTCTCGGAGCCGACCTGGGTGAGGCCGGACCGCGTGTCGGTCAGCACGGCCTCGAGCTCCTCGCCCGTGCGGGCGAGGTGGTCGAGCACCTGCTCGGAGCTCGACCCGAGGTTCTGGTACGTCCGCTCGCCGAGGTGCGCCACGTCCTGCACCAGCGCGGCGTGCACCTGGTCGACGAAGTCCAGCCCCTCGGCCAGGGTCCGGCCCACCCGCTGCACGAGCCCGATCGCGGCGCTCTCCTGCCGCGCGGCGTACCCGTCCGCGCCGTACGCCCGGTCGATGAGCGCGGCCACCGAGGGGTCCGTCACCAGCCCGGGCTGGACGGTCAGGTCGACGGAGGGCGCCCGGAAGTCCGCCGACTCGACCACCAGCGTGAACTCGGCGGTCGGGGACAGCATCGGGGCGGCGAGGAACGCGGCCCACTGCACCGAGCGCGCGCCCTCGACCGTCTCCACCAGAACGCCGTCCGTCACCCGCGGGTCGTCCTGCGCACCGTCGTCGACCTGGACCACCCGGTCCCCGGCGCCCACGACGGCGCTCGCCACCACCGTCAGCGGCACGCCCACCAGTGCCTGCTGCTGGTACCGGGCGCCGCCCGTCTCGAACGCCACGTCGGTCGGCTGCGCGGTGAGGTCCTGGACGGCCACCTGCACGACGAACCGCCCCGCCCTGCCGTCGAGGTCCGCGAGGTCGGTGCCCGAGGTCCCGTCGTGCCACCAGGCGGTCTGCACCCGCACGGGCAGGTCGGCTGCGGCCTGCGCCGGCTCCAGGTCCTCGCGGAGCTCCGTGATGCCCCCGGCCTCGTCCCGCACGACGCTCGCCGTGGACACCGCCCGGATCGCCCCGTCCGTCCCCAGCTGCACGCCGATGGTCTGCAACCCGTGCTGCTCGGAGGCCACGGAATGACGCGGGACCACGAGCACCGAAACGAGCGCGAGAATGCCGAGCGCAGCGGCGGCCACGACAATGCGGCGGCGAGCCGACCACGCATTCAGGGCACGAGGAACGGCGGACACACGGACTCCTTCGACGGACGATCGACGCGGCGGCGGGCCGGGCGGCGGGCCGGGCGGCACGGGCGCACCGGCGGGGTGGACAGTAGCGGACACCCAGGTCACAGCGGCGCGGGACGTCGTCCGGGACAGCGCGCACACCACCCAGTGGCCCGCGGCGCGCACTACTCAGGGAGCTCCCTGCCACTGAGTGCTGCATCCGCTCAGGTAGCACCGGTGCCCGGTCTGACCACATTTCGATACCGTGTCGATTTCCGTCGCCACTCAACTTTCCCCGACGGCACTCAACTTTCCGCTGGCGGCACTGAGAGGCGCGCTAGCGTCCGGCAGCACGGGCGGCGCACCCCGCCCGCCACCGACGACGAGGGAGTCCCCCATGGCCAACCTGAACGTGAGCTACGACGAGATGGACGCCGCGGCCCGCCGCCTGACGGACGGGCGCGAGCAGCTGAACGACCAGCTGACGCAGCTGCGCACGTTCATCCAGAACCTCGTGTCGTCGGGATTCGTCACCGACCAGGCGTCGGGTGCGTTCAACCAGAGCTACGAGCAGTTCACGACCGCAGCCACGACGACCGTGAGCAACCTGACCGAGATCGCGCAGAACCTGCGGACGACCGCGCAGGTGCTGCGCGACACCGACACCGAGATCGCCGCGCGGCTGCGCGGCTGACCGCGACCGGCGCCGTACGGGGGCCGCACCCCTCCGCACGGCGCCGGCTCGCCCCGACCGCCCGCCTTCGACGGCCTGGCCGCCGCCCGCCGTCCCGCCCCCGGAGGAGCCATGCGCACCCGCGTCGTCCTGCGCCGACCGCACGCGCCGGCGACCCCGGTGACGATCACCACCGACGCCACGGCCACCACGGGCGACCTCGCCGACGCGCTGGTCCGTGCGGACCCCGTCGGCGCCCCGCCCCCACCTCGCGTGCTCCGCATCCACCGGCCCGACGACGTCGAGCTCCGCACGCTCGATCCCGCGACCACCCTGAGCGAGTCGGGCTTCCGCGCGGGGTCGACCATCACCGTCGCCGCGGCGGACCACCGCGAGCAGGGCGACGAGGCACCGGCGGTCGTCCGCCTGGTCGTCGTCGCCGGCCCCGACTCCGGCCGCGAGCTCGACCTCCCCGCGGGCACCGCCACGATCGGGCGCGGACCCGACTGCGACCTCAGGCTCACCGACCCCCAGGTCTCCCGCCTGCACGCGCGGCTGCTCGTCGGCGACGTCGTGGAGGTCGTCGACGCCGGGTCCGCCAACGGGGTCGTCATCGGCGACGGCGCCGTGACCCGCGGCGTCCTGCGCCCCGACGACATCCTCGTGCTCGGCGGCACCGAGCTCCAGGTCCTCGTGATCGACCCCGAGGCCCGCACCCACACCGCCGGGGCGTCGGGGGCCGTGATGGCCTACAACCGCTCGCCGCGGCTGGTCGCCCGCTACCCGGAGCGCACGGTCCCCGCGCCGGACGTGCCCACACCGCCGACGCCCTCGCGCTTCCCGGCGCTGATGCTCATCGGGCCGATGGTGTGGGCGCCGCGATGTACGCCTTCACCCGCAACCCGATGTCGCTCATGTTCGTGGCGCTCAGCCCGCTCATGATGGTGGCCAACTGGTGGAACGGCCGGAGCACGGGCAAGCGGAAGCTCGTCACCGAGACCGCCGCCTTCCACGACGGGCTCGACCTGCTGCGCGCGCAGGTCCGCGCGGACCACGAGTCCGAGCGGCAGGCGCGGCTCGCGGAGGCGCCCGCGACGCGGGAGACCGTGGGCGCCGCCCTCGGCCTCGCGCCCGTGCTGTGGTCGACCCGCCCCGGGGAGCCCGGGTTCCTCGCGGTCCGGGTCGGCACCGGCACCGCGCCGTCGCGCACCACGGTCGAGGAGCCGTCCCGCGGCTCCGCCGACGCCGGCCTGTGGCAGGAGCTCCAGGACGTGCTGGACGGGCTGCGGGACGTCGACGGCGTCCCGCACACCGTGGACCTGACCGACCTGGGCGTGCTGGGCGTCACCGGGGACCCCGAGCACGCGGTTCCCGTCGTCCGCGCGCTGCTCGCGCAGGTCGCGTGCCTGCACTCGCCGGCCGAGGTCGTGGTCGCGGGCCTCGCGTCACGGACCAGCGCGTCCCGCTGGGAGTGGCTGTCGTGGCTGCCGCACGTCGACTCGGCGCACTCCCCGCTCGGGGCGCACCTCGCGTCCAGCCCCGCCTCGTGCGCGACCGTCGTCACGCAGGTCGAGGAGCTCATCGCCCACCGCCTCGAGGGCTCCCGCCCCCGCGGTGGCACCGCGCTGCCCTGGGTCGTGCTGCTCGTCGAGGACGACGCCCCGGCCGAGCGCGGCCGGCTCGTGCGGATCGCCGAGGAGGGGCTCGCCGCCGGGGTCGTGGTCGTCTGGCGCGCCGACACCCAGCGCAGGCTGCCGGCCTCGTGCCGGGCCGTCCTGGTCGCCGACGAGCGCGGCGCGCGCACCGGCCGGACCGCCGACGGCCAGTGGTGGGACATCACCCCCGAGACCCTCGACGCCGAGACCGCCACGGCCCTCGGGCGGCACCTGGCGGGCGTGACCGACGCGGGCGCCCTCACCCTGGACGAGTCCGACCTGCCCCGGTCCGCCGGCTACCTCGCGATCGTCGGACCGGAGGTCGCCGAGGACGCCGGCGCCGTCGTCGAGCGCTGGCACGAGACCGGGTCGATCCTCGACCGCACCGCGCCTCCCGCCCGGCGGTCGTCCGACGCCCACTTGCGCGGCGTGGTCGGGCAGGGCACCGACGGCGAGTTCGTCCTCGACCTCCGGTCCCAGGGACCGCACGCCCTCGTCGGCGGGACGACCGGCGCCGGCAAGTCCGAGTTCCTCCAGGCGTGGGTGCTCGGCATGGCCGCCGCGCACTCCCCCGACCGGGTCACCTTCCTGTTCGTCGACTACAAGGGCGGCGCCGCGTTCGCCGACTGCGTCGAGCTGCCGCACTGCGTCGGCCTGGTGACGGACCTCGCCGGCCACCTCGTGCGGCGTGCCCTCACCTCGCTGCGCGCCGAGCTCCGGCACCGCGAGCACCTGCTCGCCCAGGCCGGCGCCAAGGACCTGCTCTCGCTCGAGCGCACCGGCGACCCCCGCACCCCGCCGGCCCTCGTCATCGTCGTGGACGAGTTCGCCGCCCTCGTCCAGGAGATCCCGGAGTTCGTCGACGGCGTCGTCGACGTCGCCCAGCGCGGTCGCTCCCTCGGCCTGCACCTCGTCCTCGCGACCCAGCGTCCCGCCGGCGTCATCAAGGACAACCTGCGCGCCAACACCAACCTGCGCATCGCCCTGCGGATGGCCGACGAGGCCGACTCCAGCGACGTCCTCGGCTCCCCGATGGCGGCCCACTTCGACCCCCGGATCCCGGGGCGCGGCGCCGTGCGGACCGGCCCGGGGCGGCTCGCGATGTTCCAGACCGGATACGTCGGCGGGCGGTCCGACAGCGCGCCCCCGCCGGTGTCCGTGGGCATCGAGACGCTGGCGTTCGGGCCCGGGGAGGAGTGGACGGTGCCACCGCCGCCGGAGGCGCTGCTCGAGCGGCCCGTGGAGGGGCCGACCGACGCCGCGCGGGTCGTCGCGACGCTGCGGCGCGCCGCGGAGCAGGCGGGCGTCCCGGCGCCGCGGCGGCCGTGGCTCGACGAGCTGCCGGAGATCATCACCCTGGACACCGGTTCCGGCCACACCGACGGCGACCTGCCCCTCGGCCTCGTCGACGTCCCCGCAGACCAGGCTCAGGTGGCGTTCCGGTACCGGCCGGACGAGGACGGGTCGCTCGCGATCTACGGCACCTCCGGCTCCGGGAAGTCCACCGCGCTGCGCTCGATCGCCGTCGCCGCGGCCACCGCCGCCGGGCACGTGCGGATCTACGGGCTCGACTTCGCCGGCGGCGCGCTCGGCATGCTCGAGGCGCTGCCGCAGGTGGGGTCCGTCGTCGCGGGGTCGGACACGGAGCGGGTGCAGCGGCTGCTGACGGAGCTGCTCACAGAGGTCGAGCGGCGCGCGAGCGCCTACTCCGCCGCACGGGCCGACACCCTCACCGGCTACCGGGACCTCGCCGGACAGGACGACCCCCGGCTGTACCTGCTGCTGGACGGCCTGGTGGCGTTCCGCAGCACGTACGAGGGCCAGTCGACCACCGCCGCGATCGTCTCCCAGCTCCAGCGGGTCCTCGCCGAGGGGCGGGCCGTCGGGATCCACGTCGTCGTGACCGTGGAGCAGCCCAGCGGCCTGCCGACCTCCATGGCCAGCGCCGTCGGCAAGCGGCTCGTGCTGCGGCAGGTCGATGAGAACGCCTCCGCCCAGCTCGGCATCCCCAAGGACGTGTTCTCCGGCGAGTCCCCCGCCGGCCGCGCCGTGCTGTCCGGCACCACGGACGTGATCCAGGTCGCCACTCCGGGTGGCTGCGACGCACCCGTCGAGCAGGCCACGCACATCGAGGCGCTGGCGGCGCAGATCGCCGCAGCCGGGGCTCCGGAGGCGCCGGGGGTGCGGCGGCTCGAGAGCGTCGTCCCGGTCGCGGACCTGCCGGACGACGTCGCCGGCGAACCCGTCCTCGGCATCGCCGACGACACGCTCGCCCCGATGGGGTTCGGCCGGTCGGGGACGTTCGTCGTCGCCGGCATGTCCGGGTCCGGGCGCACGACCGCGCTCATCGCCCTGGCGCACGCGCTTCGGCGCCACCGCGCCGATGCACCCCTCTACTACGTGGGCCCCCGGCGCTCCGCGGCGGGCAAGGCCGACGTGTGGGACCGCACGGCCCGCCGGATGGAGGACATCGCGGCCATGGCCCGGGACCTCGCGCCGGAGTTCGAGGTCCCCCACGACGACGAGCCCGGCAGCACCCTCGTCATCGAGGGCGTCGCCGACTTCGTGAACTCCGAGGTGGACGCCGCCCTGCTCGGGCTGATCCGCTCCGCGCGCCGCAACGGGCACCTGGTGATCGCCGAGTCGGAGACCCAGACCTGGTTGTCGTCCTGGCCCCTGATCGGCGAGCTCCGCAGCGAACGGCGCGGGATCGCGCTGCAGCCGGACCAGGCCGACGGCGACTCCCTGTTCCGCACGTCGTTCCCCCGGGTGCGGCGCACCGACTTCCCCGTCGGGCGCGGGCTGTACGTCCAGACCGGGCACGCGCGCACCGTCCAGCTGCCACGCCCCTGACCAGCCACGACCGGCACCACCCGACCCGAGAGCGAGGACGACACCGTGAGCACCCTGACCGTGAGCGGCGACGCAGTGGCCGAACCCGTGCGCACGCTCCGGGAGTGCCGGTCGATGATCCGCCCGGACCGCACGATCCCGTCCATCTCCTCGTGCGGCTCGGACCAGGTGATCCAGGCCTACGTGCACGCCTTCCAGATGATCCGGCAGCAGGACGCCAACGCCTACACCTCCTGGGCGAACCTGGGCGACCAGCTCGAAGCCGCCGTCGACAGCATGACCTGCGTCGACGCCGCACTGGCGGAGAGCTTCCGGTGAGCGGGACCGACCGCCGGCCCGACCACGGCGTCCCCGGCGAGTGCGACAGCGCCGCCGAGCAGGTGCGCGGGATCTGCACCGACCTCGCCGGCGCCGCCAGCACCGCCAGCACCCTCGGCCCTACGGTGCGCACCGCCTGGCAGGGACAGGCCGGGAACGCGTTCTGCTCGAGCCTGGACGCGGCCACCGAGTCCAGCAGGCTCACCGTCGCGGCGTGGGACCGGGTCAAGGACGAGCTCGTGCGCTACGCCACCCGCCTCAGGGACATCCAGGCCCGCGGCGACCAGATCCGTTCCGCGCTGTCCAGCGCCGAAGGCTCCCTCAGTACCGCCAAGAAGACCCTCGCACGCTACGAGAAGGACGACGACACCGCGGCCTGGCGCATCACCCACGCCCGCGGCACCGTCGCCTCCCTCACCGACGACATCGCGACCCAGATCGTCGCACTCGACAACCTGCGCGCCGAACGGCAGGCACTCGACAACGACGTAGCCGCCGCCCTGCACAGCGCACCCGGTGCCGGCGCCACCGCCTGGCAGGCCATCGCCTACCGCAACGGCCGCACCATCCCCAAGACCGACATCCTCGACGAGCTGCTCGACCTGCTCGACCGCGACCCCACCGGCAACCTCGACCTGCTCCACCAGTTCCTGCTCATGCACAGCAACGACACCGAGCTCATGAGCACGTTCTTCGACGGGCTCGGCGCACGAGGGCTGATCGACCTCATGCGCCGAGCCGGACCGGGCGGCACCGCCACCTTCATCTTCGGATTGCTCGCCACCGGCTTCGTCACGGCCTCGTCCGGGTGGTCCTCCGACAAGCAGCGCGCCTTCGGTGCCGCACTCGTCAACGCGATCGACCCCGACACCGTGTCGTCCCTCACCTCAGACCAGGAGCTCCTCGCCCGCCTGCTGGCATCGCCGGGTGTGCCGCCCCACGTGGGCCTCGGCGCGTTCGCGCGTCTCGACGAACTCCGTCACCTGAACCCCACGAGATTCGCTGCGATCACCGCTCCCCTCGGCGCCCCTTCGGGAGCGGCTGACTACACGATCGAGTCGCTGGCGAACACGCTCTTCCTCCTCATGAGCCAGATCCCCGGGGAAGCTCGCGACTACTTCTTCTCGCGGAGCGACCCAACGGAAGCGGTGGCCTACTGGTACGGCAGGCATCCTTGGGCGAGCGACGGGTTCACCGGACCCGCCGCCCTGCTCCGGGCGATCGCGAACGAACCCGTGGATCTCGCCGGCGGCGACGAGCAGTGGAAGGCGATCCTCGAGTTCTGCTCCACGGCTCTGGACAACTTGGGCGGCCGTCCCGACTACAACACCTCGAACGTGAGCCCGGCGGCGGCACTGGACATCGCCATCGCCATCTCGTCCTTCATCCCGGAGATCGCGGGCAACATCTTCGGCGATCAGGATCGATCCACGTCCACGGGCGTAGCGGCGGAAGTGTTCCGCGACGGACTCCTCCAGAACGCGCCGACGCTGGATGCGCAGTTCGGCAACCTGGCTCGCGCCCTTGGTGTCGCCGCCACCCATCCGAGCGCTCTGAGTGCCTTCCTGGTCCAGATGCGCGCTTACGGCGACGCGGTGCTGGCCCACGTGACGGGCGTGACGCCCCCGACACTCGATCAGGCCCGAGCCCTTCTGAGCTCGGTGAGCGCCGTGTGGGGTTTCACGTACGCGGCCTACAGCGTCGAGGCAGCAGGGGACGCGGCACGCCTCAGCAACTCGTCGCGGGCGCTCCTCGACCAGATCTTCGCGGTCGGCGGATTGGTACCTGTCCCGGGCGCGAGTGCGGGCGTCGGCATCGGAGTTGCCGCTGCCACCACTGTGGCGCCAGACGTCTTGGCGAAGATCATGCCGCAGATCCTGACGGACGATCAGTTGCTCGAGATCCGCAACAACCCCAAGACGGCGGGCCGTGACGAGCTCAATACCAGGATCAGCGACGCACTCGAGACCGCGATCGCCGGAATGAACCCCCCGTACACCGTCGTAGACCTCGGCACCGGCCTGGTACGCCCGGTCACGATCGATGACTTCGCCAAGAACATTGGCGAGACGTACGACACCGCGGCGGCCGCCTTCAGCAGCGAGGAGACCGATGGCGCCTACTCGGTCTCACTGAGTCATAGCGACGAGACCGTGAGCCGCGATCAGATGGCAGCAGGAAAGGTGAACTAGCGTGCGGACACGACTCCGTGGCTGCGGGATCGGCGTACTGGCCTGCCTGGTGATCGCTGGGTGCTCGACGTCCGTCGACCCATCACCCTCCCCCACACCCACGCCAAGCGTGCCCGCCCTGGTGACACGGGCCTCAACACCCGGCGATCTGACCCCGCCGCATCCCGCGGACAACCCCTACGAGCACACCGACGTCGTCATCTCCCTACGCCACGACTTCGCTGTCGCCCTGTGGGCGGGGCTGAACGACCTGTGCGAGACCGACGAATACCGGGCACTGGTCGACGAGGATGGGGTGTTCAGGTGCGCGGAATTCTACTCATTCACGACAGGCGGAGATAAACTACCGATCGGCCCGGCGAGTTTCACGCCGCTGAAGGTCGTAACTCGCGACGATGACTACGTCGAGGTCCACGCCTGCTATCAAGACTCGCCCCAGCGCCACGCTCTGCGAAGCACGGGTGAAGTGGAGACCGCGGGACCGATCCAGAGGTTCCTGATCACCTACATTCTGTCGCCTTTGACCGAGGACGAGCAGGCCGCGTTGATCGCGCTCGGGCTCGGGCTCGAACCCACCACGCACCGCCTCCGCGAAGTGCAGCCCAGGTCCGAACCCTGCCCAGACGTCGAGGTCACCACCCAGATCTTTGTCGACTGGCCGCGGACGAGCGTCTTCACATCGCCCGCGCCGTTCTCGACACCCCCGCCGCATTGGCGGGACGATACACCTCCGACCCGGCCACCGAGCCTCGCGGCTCGGTAAAACCCGGCGCAGACCGCAAATGGCTGTCCATGAGCAATAAAGGCGAGACCGCAAGCCGTGATCAGGTGGCGGCCGGAAAGGTGAACTAGCGTGCGAACACGACTTCGCCGACGCGGCGTCGGCGCACTGGCCCTCCTGGTGATCGCCGGATGCTCGTCGACCATCGACCCATCACCTTCCCCCACCCCCAGGCCGAGCATGGCTCTGGTGACACGTGCCTCGACACCCGGCGAACTGAACCCGCCGCACCCCGCGGACAACCCCTACGAGCACACCGACGTCATCGTCTCCCTCCGCCGCGACTTCGTCGTCGCCTCGTGGGGGTGGCTCAACGACCTGTGCAGCACCGACGAGTACAAGGCGCTGGTGGACGCAGACGGGTTCAAATGCGAGGAAAACTACTCGTTCACCACAGGAGGAGATCGGTTCGGAATCGGCCCGGCGAGTTTCACGCCACTGGAGATCGCTCCTCGAGACGATGGCCACGTCGAGGTGATCGCGTGCTACGAGGATTCGCCCCAACGCTACGCCCTGCGAAGCACGGGTGAGGTAGAGACCGAAGGCTCGACCCAGAGGTTCCGGATCACCTACGACCTCTCGCCGTTGACCGAGGACGAGCGCACCGCGTTGATCACACTCGGGCTCGAACCCACCACGCACCGCCTCCGCGAAGTGCAGCCCAGCTCCGAACCCTGCCCCGACGTCGAAGTCACCACCCAGATCTTTGTCGACTGGCCGCGGACGAGCGTCTTCACATCGCCCGCGCCGTTCTCGACACCCCCGCCGCATTGGCGGGACGACACACCTCCGACCCGGCCACCGAGCCTCGCGGCGAGGTAATCCCCGACGCAGAATGCAAATGGCTGTCTATGAGCCATAGCGACAAGACCGCGAGCCGCGGCCAGATGGCGGCCGGAAAGGTGAACTAGCGTGCGGACACGACTGCGCGAGTGCGCCATGAGCGCATTGGCGTTCCTGGTGATAGCCGGGTGCTCCTCGACCGTCCACCCGTCACCCTCTCCCACACCCAGGCCGAAATTGGCCCTGATGACACGGGCCTCGACACCCGGCGATCTGACCCCGCCGCATCCCGCGGACAACCCCTACGAGCACACCGACGTCGCGGAGAGCTTCCGGTGAGCGGGATGGAACGCCGGCCCGACCACGGCGTGCCCAGCGTGTGCGACAGCGCCGCCGAGCAGGTGCGCGGGATCTGCACCGACCTCGCCGGCGCCGCCAGCACCGCCAGCACCCTCGCCCCTACGGTGCGCACCGCCTGGCAGGGACAGGCCGGGAACGCGTTCTGCTCGAGCCTGGACGCGGCCACCGAGTCCAGCAGGCTCACCGTCGCGGCGTGGGACCGGGTCAAGGACGAGCTCGTGCGCTACGCCACCCGCCTCAGGGACATCCAGGCCCGCGGCGACCAGATCCGTTCCGCGCTGTCCAGCGCCGAAGGCTCCCTCAGTACCGCCAAGAAGACCCTCGCACGCTACGAGAAGGACGACGACACCGCGGCCTGGCGCATCACCCACGCCCGCGGCACCGTCGCCTCCCTCACCGACGACATCGCGACCCAGATCGTCGCACTCGACAACCTGCGCGCCGAACGGCAGGCACTCGACAACGACGTAGCCGCCGCCCTGCACAGCGCACCCGGTGCCGGCGCCACCGCCTGGCAGGCCATCGCCTACCGCAACGGCCGCACCATCCCCAAGACCGACATCCTCGACGAGCTGCTCGACCTGCTCGACCGCGACCCCACCGGCAACCTCGACCTGCTCCACCAGTTCCTGCTCATGCACAGCAACGAC